>JALOMF010000019.1 GCA_025455635.1 Saprospiraceae bacterium
CGCTGGCGAGCAGACTTTCGACGACAAGATTAACTACGGGATAAAAGTGAACGCCGGACAGGTGCTGGCCAATAAATTCAAGAAGGGCAACCGCAACGTGGAGTCCATCCCGGCCAAGGAAAACGGCTTTTTCAACCTATATTTTCTGCTGAGTGGCACCCTCGAAAAGTACAAGTACGAGACGAACAAGCGAAAGGTGAAGGACCTATTCGAGCGCAGCGAGAGCCAACAAAGGCGCATCAAGGCAGCGCTGATTAAGGCTTTTGGCGCTCCGCTCAATATGGTGAAGGAGCCTAAAGGCTGGGAAGACGAAGGCGAAACCGCCGCCGAGCCAAGCGACGAGTCGGAGGACGAGTACATCCCCGGATTTTAGGAAACAAGCAAAAAAGCCATCACAACTTCCCGTCCAGCGCCAGCACTTTCACTTCGATCCGCTGGTTGAGCAGGTGCTCGTCCATGCTGCACGTGGTGCCATTGCGGCAGTGGTTGAGCGGCATCGTTTCGCCGCAGCCCTTGGCCATTATTCGGCCCTTCGCAATGCCCTCCCGCACCAAATAATCGAGCACGGTATTGGCCCTGTCTTCCGATAGGCGCAGGTTTTCCTCGTCCACGCCGAGGGCTTCGGTGTGGGCACTGATTTCGATTTGCAGCGACGGGTGGATTTTCATTTGTGAAACGAGCTTGTCGAGCGGGGCCGTGATGCGGGGCGTCAGTTGCCACACTTTGGGGTCGAAAGTGGCCCCGTCCAGCCGGAATCGCTCGCCAATGGCCGCACTACCTTCGTCCAGTTTTATGCCCAAATCCACGAACGGGTTCAGCACCGAAACATCAGCAACGGCGGGCGTTTTCACTCCTTCCGTTGGCGGTGCAGGAGCCGTCTTGGGCAGGCCAGCGACCTCGTTCCGCACAGGTTTTTCTTCTATTTTTTCCGCCTTCGGCAAAACGGGTTTTTCGGCAGGCACGGCCACTGGTTCTTCGATTTTAGGGGCCGCTACCACTTCGACAGGCGCTGGCTGAGGCGCTGGTTTTTCCGGCATTTTAATTTCAACTTCCGGTTTTTCCAACACAGGTTCGGGCTGCACCTCTGCTACCTTGGTCTGCGACTGGGCCACTTCTTTCTCCATGACTGGCGCTGGGGGGGCTTCCTCCACCACGGGCGCTGCCACTACAGCGGGCGCAGCGGGCGTTCCATCCAGCACATGGAAGCTGAAAATATCGTCATCGCCACCGCTGCGGCTGCTGGTGAAGAAGCCGCTCCGTTGGTCGGGCGAGATGAAAATCGAGATGTCGTCGAGGGGGCTGTTGATGGGCTTGCCGAGGTTGGTAGCGGGCTGCCAAGCACCGTTCTCGTCCTTGTAGGTCACGAAGATGTCGAAGCCGCCGAAGCCGGGGTGGCCTTTTGAGCAAAAAAACAGCTTGCCATCGAGCGCCACGAAGGGGAAGCCCTCGTTGACGGTGGTGTTGACGGCTGGGCCGAGGTTTTCGGGCTTGCCCCATTCGCCGTTTTTGCGCTCCGACACCCAGAGGTCGGTGCCCCCGAAGCCGCCTGCCCGGTTGCTGGCAAAAAACAGCTGACTGCCGTCCGGCGATACGGCGGGGTGCATGAAATTGTGGTTGGAAGAGCAGAACGGCAGTTTTTCAACATTCTTCCAGCGCTCGGTGTCGCCCGATTTTGCGGAAAAAAGTTGAAGGCTGTAGGTGTTTTGCTTGTTCAGCACATTGTCGTTCCGGGTAAAAAATATCTCCGAACCATCGGCGGTCAGCGAGGCGTTGCCCGTGTTCTTGTTCACTTCGCTCAGCTTGGAGGAGTACTGTATCGGCTCCGCAAAACTGCCATCCGATTTTTTTTCGCTGATATAAAGGTTGAGGTAGTCCCGGCCGGTCCAGCCCGATTTTTCTTTCAAGATTTTGATGCCGCCTACTTGCCGGTCGGAGGAAAAAATCAAGCCCTTGTGGTTCAAGATTGGCGCGTTGTCATCCGCTTCCGAATTGTGCGCAAACTCCTGAATATCAACATTTTGAAAATATGGCTCAATGAGCGGGGCATAATCGCAGGCACGGAGCATGAGGGCAGCTTTTTCTTCGGTCGGCTCTAGTTTTTGATAGTCTGCAAACCATTTTTTGGCCTCGGCATACTTGCCATTGCTCATCAGCGCCTCGCCGTAGTAGTAGAAGTTTTCGGCCTTGGCGTCGTCAGCTTTTACCACCTCCGCATAGAGCACCTCGGCCTTGTCCATCTTGTTGTTCATGCGGTAGCAGTAGGCAAGCTTGCTCTTGAGCAGGGTAGTGTTTCGGCCCTGCTTGCCCTCGTTTTCCATTTCTTGGAGGGCTTGGCTGTAGAGCGTGGCAGCGGCAGAGAACTGGTTGTTTTTGTACAGCTCATTGGCCTTGTCCGCCAATTTGGATTGTGCCTGAAGCGGCGACGCCACGGCGAGGGCGGCCACAGCTACGGCGGCAAGGGTTATTTTTCGGAGCATTTTTTTTTGAAAAACGCCAGCGTATAGGATTCTCATGCTTTTTAATTTAACGGATTTGGGTAAAACAACCTCATTGTTCAAAAAGTGTGCGAGATAAGGTTGCGTAGGGGAAATGAGTTGTTTTTAACGTTTTCAGCACAAAATCAATGGTTTTACCCTAAGCGGAAACATTTCCTAAATCTTTCAAACCCCTCCATTTCCTGCCGTTTCCGCTGGCTCAATTGATAAGACAGTAAAGCTGGTTAGCCGAAGAGCGCGTTCATGTCAAGCGAATCCTGCACCAGTTGCTGTGAATATTCATTGATAGCCAAACCATTCGCTGAGATGATGGTCAGGAAAAGCGTTTTCCTTGTACCTGTCTCTGTACGGAACACCATGAGCTTGTTTCGAAGATTGTCGGCATACGACTTTGAAATGGAGAATAGACCGGTCGAAAATTTGATTTCACAAACATTGACGACCCTATCCTTCCTGTCAATGAGCAGGTCAATTTGTGCGCCTGGGTTCCCGTTTTTGCTTCGCCATGTGGATATTTCAGTATAAACAGCGCTAATCCCCAAATGCTTTTTGATGGCATCAATATGATACCAACAAACAGATTCAAAGGCGTAGCCACTCCAAGCCTGCCACTTGGGGCTGTCAAGTTGTGCCAACCATGCACCCTTCGATTGTGCCTTGCTGTCCTTCACAAAACTCAAGTAAAACAACGTGAACGGGTCAACTAGCTGGAACTGCGCATCGCGATGGCCCTTGCCAAATGGCAAATAGCGACGAATGAAACCCGACTGCTGCAATTCTTCCAACACTGTTGTGGTCGAGCCGCCGTTGGGTAGTTTGGTCAGTTCGAGGATTTCCTTGCGTGTCAAGCCCTTGGCCTTTTGTGATAGCACTTCCACAATTGCCGTATGCTTTTCGTAGCGGTTGAACAAGGAACGGTATAGGTTGACATATTCCCCTGACAATTGGCCACCTTCTTCAAAAAACAGGCGGTCAATGTTCTGCGCCACGCTTCGGTTGGGCTGTATCCTTTCTAGGTAAAACGGGATGCCACCAAGAATCATATAAAGTTCAAGCAATTGGTAGCGGTCGAAGGCGCAACCCTTTGATTTCAGGAAGGCTTCGGATTCGCCAATCGTGAAAGGCTTCAGAAAAATCCGCTCCGTCACCCGGTTGTGCAAGCCTCCCCTGTTGTTGATGAGCTGGTTGATAATCCAAGAGGCTGCGGAACCGCACACCACCAAAAGCACATCCGTGCGAGCAGATGCCCAACTGTTCCAAAAATATTCCAGCGCCGGGATGAAATTTGATTGCGGGGTGTCGAGCCAAGGCAGCTCGTCGAGGAAAATGGCCTTCTTATTAGCGCCCGAATTTTCCAGCGCCAAGCTCAACAGATTGAAGGCTTCGAACCAATCCTTCGGCGGAGCCTTCGGTGGGGCTTCGAGGTCGAGGCGCAGGTAAGCGTTGTGGAAATTGGTCAGTTGTTGCTTCAAGCCCATATTGGCCACGCCCGCCAATTGGAAGCTGAATGCTTCTTCGAAAACGCTGCGAACCAATAAGGTCTTACCTACACGCCGCCGCCCATACACAGCCACGAACTCCGATTTCATGGAATTTCGCAGCCTGAGCAGCGTCGCTATTTCTTCTTTTCTGCCAAATATCTTTTCCATGTCGAGTGGCAATTTGGCTGCAAGTTAGTTAAAAAAACTATTTATAGCCAATTTGCATTGACAAATCAGCTGTAAATATGTTTTTAAAGCGGATTATAGCTGAGTTGAGCAGTGCCCTATTTAGCTTCAATTGCCTAAAAATGATACTAATTACCGCCTATTATCGCCTCATACACCGCATCCTGCACCTTCACCCGCGTGTTCAGCTTCGCCAATTTGTTGTTCTTCATGCTCGGAAACGTCCGGTTGGACAAGAACACATAAATCAGTTCCTGCTCCGGGTCCACCCAGACCGCCGTGCCCGTGAAGCCGAGGTGGCCGTAAGTACCGTCGCTCGCCAGCTTGCTCAGGTTGTTCTCGTAGCTGGTGTTTTTTTGGAACATATCGAAGCCGATGCCCCGACGGGTGCAGCCTTGGCAGCGGGTCGTGTAGTAGCTGATAGTCTCCGGTTTCAGGTATTGGATGCCGCCGTAGCTGCCTTTGTTCAGCAGCATTTGCATCAGCACAGCGAGGTCTTCGGCGGTGCTGAAAAGCCCAGCATGACCCGTGGCCTGGTTGAGCATGGCAGCGCCCATGTCGTGCACATAGCCTTGTATGCGGCGGTCACGGAAGTAGTCGTCGTTTTCGGTCGGCGGGATGCGCTCCAGCGGGAAGCGCTCGTAGGGCCGGTAGCCCATCGTGCCGAGGCCGAGCGGGTCATAGAAAGTCCGCTTCGCAAACTCCTCGATGGGCTGCCCCGACTGCCGCTTGATGATTTCGCTGGCGATGTAAAAGCCGAGGTCGCTGTACTTGTACTCCTTGTTCGGCTCCAGCGGGCTGTCCATGATTTGCTGCCAGATTTCCTTTTCATAGCCCGATTTCAACCATAAATCCTTGGCCACGGGCAGCGAGTAGGCATCGCTTTTTTTGCTTTGGTAAAAACTGGGCGAAGGCTTGGCTGCGGGGGTGATGGTTTTTTCATAAAACTTAATCCACGGCGTGAGGCGGCCCCGGTGCGTCATCATGTCCACGAGCGGGATGCCCTTTTTGTTCGTGCTGGCGAACTCCGGCAGGTACTTCTCCACGGGGTCTTTCGGGTCGAATTTGCCGTCCTCCTGCAAGCGCATGAGCGAGATGGTGCTGGCCGCCACCTTGGTGATGCTCGCCAAGTCCCAGATGTCGTCCGGCTCGGTGGGGCGGGTCTTGGGGTCGTAGGTATGGTGGCCGTAGGCTTTCCGCCACACGATTTTGCCCTTGCGGGCAACGAGCACCACGCCGCCGGGGGTGGCGCCTTCGGCAATGGCTTCGGCCATCAGTTCGTCCACTTTTTCCAATTTGCTGCTGCTCATGCCCACCTCTTCGGGCACGCCGTAGCCGAGGCGCTCCACCGTTGTCGTCGTGATGCCAGTGCCACCGGGCAGGGCGGGCGAGGCCGTCACAGGCAATTTTCCCCGCAGGGGGAACACTCCGAAAAGCGCCTGCGCTGCGAGGTCTTGCACCTCATCATCCTCCTCGTAGCAGACGAGCAGGTTCTGCACGTTCTCAAAAAACTTGGCAGCGTAAGGGTTGCCGAACAGCACCAAAATGACCCTCGTCTCTTTGCGGAGCGCCTCGATGAAGTCCTTTGTGTCCTGCGTCAGGCCGTAGCCCTTGGAGGCAAATTGGCTCATGTCGTGCAGGCTGACGATGACGGCGTCCTTGTCTTTCAGCTTGGTAATCAAGGAGTTGGAAACGTCTTTGCTAGAGTTATGGAATTCAATTTTTCCGAAGGAACTTAAGCGTTTATGAAACTTATTCCCGCTTCCTGCGCCAATTGCTAATGCTGCCAATTTCGCAGACCCTGACTGCCAACTGCCCACTGTCGAACTGCCAACTGGCAAAAACGAGTCATCGTTTTTCACCAGCGTCAGCGCATTCGCAATCAGTTCCCGCTTCACGGCCAGCGCTTCGGGGTCGTTCACGTCGGCCCGCACGTTTTCTAGGGCGACGGGTTTGTAGCCTTGAATGCCCATGCGGTACTTCCACAGCAGCACCCGCTTCACACTTGCTTCGATGCTGGCGGCGGGGATGCGGCCATCGGCCATCCACTGCTTCACGGTGCGCCACGATGCCTCCAAATCGGCGGGGAGCAGCAGCACGTCCACCCCGGCAGCAAGGGCACGGGCCTCCACTTCACCCCGTGGGAAGTTCTTTGTGACGGCGTGCATTTCGAGGCCATCCGTCAAAATCAATCCCTTGAAGTTCAGCTTGTTGCGCAGCAAATCGGTGACGATTTTCGGGGAGAGCGACGAGGGCAGGTTGGGCGTATCGTCCAGCGCTGGCACGTTCAGGTGCGCTATCATCACGCCGCCGACGCCTTGCCGGATGAGGATTTTGAAAGGGAACAACTCAATGCTATCCAACCGGGCCAGGTCATGGTTGATGACGGGCAGGTCGTAGTGGCTGTCGGTGCCCGTGTCGCCGTGGCCGGGGAAGTGCTTGGCCGAGGCGAGCACGCCGTTGTCCTGCATGCCGAGCATGTACTGGTAGGCTTTGGCGGCCACGTTGTAAGGGTCTTCGCCGAAGCTGCGGAAGCCGATGACGGGGTTGGCGGCGTTGTTGTTCACGTCGGCCACGGGTGCGAAGTTGAAGTTGACGCCGACCCGTCGGCAATGCTTCGCAATCTGTTCGCCCATGCGGTAGATGAGCGTGTTGTCTTGGATGGCGCCGAGCATGAGCTGCCGGGGGAAGCTCATGGCCGTGCCCCGCATCCGCATCCCTAGGCCCCACTCGCCGTCAATGGTGATGAACATGGGCAGCTTGGGGGCATGGGCTTGGTAGCGGTTGGTGAGTTCGACCTGCTTTTCGGGCGTGCCCTTGGCGGTGGGGTTGAAGAAGCAGAGGCCGCCGGGGCGGTATTTTTTCACTTGTTCTTCCACGGCTGCCTCGTAGTCGGCGTCCTTGTCGGTGTGCGCCCTGAGCCAGAAGAGCTGGCCGAGGCGCTCGTCGGGGGTGAGGGCGGCGTAGGTGCTGTCCACCCAAGCGTTTTCTTCGAGCCGGTCCACAAAAACGGGCATTGGCGGCGCTGGCCGCCGGGTGAAGCTGGCGGCGGAAAGCACGATATAAGCAAAGGCGACGAGCAGCAGGGCGAAGGTTTTTTTCAATGTATGCATAATTTGAAGGGGCTAAGTTAAAAAAGGATTGTTGACACAACGTGGATTGGCTTCGTGTGCAAAGGCGCATCTTTGAAAAATTAAAATTGGATTTTAAATTTCCAAGAATGCTTTTCGTCACCCTTGATTGATTTTCCCCTAAAATGCAGCTTTTTGTGCGTTTTCTGCATTAGCGCTTTAAAGTAAATATGCACCGAGCCTTGGTTTTTACATTCTCCTTGATTGCGCTTTCCTGCACAGTTCCAATGAATGGGGCCACGTGGGTAGCACCGTCCGTTTACACCCAAGCCCACATCAGCACAGGAGGCAGGCAAATTGCCAAAAGCCATCAAGGCGGTGTTTTTTTTGAAAAAAAACATCAAAAAAAGGAGTGGGGGCCGAGAAAAGGCAATTTTGTGAGGAACGGTGGCATCGGGAAACTGGCGATAGGGTTTCTGTCACTGGCGTTTTTGTTGGGCACTTTTGGGCAGCTCATTTTCCTTTCCAGTTGGGTGACACCCGTGGCGATTTTGATGGTCGGATTGGGCTTGTTGCTGGCACTATCGGGGGTTATCGTGGGCGGTGAAAACGAGACTTTATCGAAGTCTATCCTGCTCACATTTGCAAGCCTTGCGCTTATCTACGGCCTTGGCTTGCTGGTGGTTTGGTTGGCCATCAGGAACAGGGACGACTGAGGCAAGGGAGGGTGCAACAAAAAATGGCGTCCCGTGTAGCACACAGGACGCCATTTTTTGTTGGCAAAACAAGCCGAAACCTAAGCGTCAGCCTTGGTGTCGTCGGCGGCCTTTGGCTCGCTTGGCGCTGGCTCGTCGTCACCCGTGAGCGACTCCTTCAAGTCTTGGATTTTCTCCCCAGCGGCGGCCCATTCTTCTTGGGCGGCATCTTTGAGCTTCGTGCCAGCCTCCACGACCGAGTCCTTGGCCTTGGCGAGCAGGTCGGATGGGTTGCCCACATGCTCGGCAACGCCTTCTTTCACATAGTCCTTTGCATCAGCGAGCTTTTCGCCGGCGGCGGATGCGAGCTTGCTGGCGTCGTCGGCCAGTTCGCTGGCGGTTTCCTTGATGTCGGCAGCGACTTCGGAAAGCGACTCCTTGGCCTTGGCCATGAGGTCGGATGGGTTGCCCACGTGCTCGGCGAACTCTTCCTTCACCTTTTCCTTGGCTTCTGAAAGTTTTTCGCCGGCGGCGGAGGCCAGCTCGCTGGCATCTTCCATGACGGCGCTGGCGCCTTCCTTGATGTCGGCAGCTACGTCGGCGAGGCCAGCCTTGGCCTTGTTGAAAAGGTTGGAGGCACCTGCTGTGACGTCGGAGAGGGCATCCTTGGCCTCTTCCTTTACGGTATTGGCAGTCTGCGAGGCAGTGCTTGCGGTCTTGTCGGCTGCTTCGGCGGCCTTTTCATCAGCACCACCGAACAGTTTTTTGATAAAATTGATCATCTTGTTTTGATTTAAAAATGGTTTAACGAATTGATTTACAACGCTTTGCGAAGCGTATATTCTTTCTCATTTGACCAATTCGACATTGGAGAGTGAGTACATTAGCTTGTTGATGTCCTTGGAGTTGAGGTGCAGTACGCCCTTGATGGTGATGGGGTCGGCGGTGAAGGGGACTGGGCTTTTTGCCTTGACTTCGAGCACGGTTTCGGGGCCAGCGCCGCCGCAGAAAAAGCACATGCTGTAAGGATAGGCTGAAAATATAAACTCCTTGTGGCTCTTGTAGCCCTCCACGGGAATGATGTAGCCCTTCATCGTCACTTCCTTGCCCTCCAGCTTTTGGATTTCGTTGCTGAAAATCGGGATGTCCACCTTGAAGCCGAGCATTTCGTCGTACGCTTTTTTGTAGGTGACTTTGCCGAGGGTTTTCCACATGCTGTCTTGGGCATGGAGGCCGCTGGCGAGCATTGCGAAGATAGAAACCGTCAGAACTAGGATTTTGATTTTCATGAATCTGATGAAATATTAAGAGGTCTGCAAAGGTATAAACGAAAAAATGGTTTCTGCGTCACCATAATCCATGCTAAGGAAGGTTTTTTAGGTACAAATGTTCGTTTTACCTTTAAAATAATGTGGGGCGATGGGCGTTTTCAAGTCTAGTTCGCCATTGGCATACAGGTGCCCTGTTTACTTTTTGCAAGAATTGGCCTGCCAAGTTCCGATAAAACGTAGAACTTTGCCGCCATTTCTATAAAAACCGAAGCTTCCTGATGAGATTTCATTTCCTTGCAATAGCTGTACTTTTTTCCTTGAGCCTCCATGCGCAATTGGATGAAAAACTGGTAACGCTACTTTCATTCAACAAAAACGGCTGCGAAATCGTGGACGAGGCTGGCGACCCGGCCATACAGGTTTTTGCCGCTGGCGACTCCATCTGCGGCTGTGGCGTGGCGGGAAACTCCCGCTATTTCGACGGCGACGACGACTGGTTCTACCTCTTTGGGCAGCGGGTCGAGGATGCTTTCAGCACCATTGACTTTTCCCTCAGTTTTTACTTCAAGCCAACCGGAGGTGGTGCCGCCAACCAAGTGCTTTTTTCAAAAAAAGTGGACTGCACGGGCCAAAAAGCTTTCGCAGTAAGGTACAACCCCATTACCCGCACCATGAACGTGGAAGTATCAGAAAGCGCCACCATCAGCGCTTCCCTGAGCCGCACATTGCCCATATCCTGCTGGTACCACGTGGTGGTGGTGCGCAAGGGCGGCCTTACGCAATTGTACGTGAACAACGTGAAGCTGGGCGAGGTAAACGCCCAGAACAGCGTCAGGGTGAACATGGCCAACAGCGAGCCACTTACGATCGGCAGCAGCGACTGTAGCGCCGAAGCTCAGTATGAAGGCTACCTCGACGAGATCCGCCTTTACGGCCGGGCGCTCGGCATTCAAGACATCGCCGACTTGTACCTTTCTCCCAACCAAATTGCCACTGGCCTGAAGCCCACAGGCGTCAACGACACGTCCATCTTCTTGGGCGAGTCGGTGCCCATCGAACTGACGCAGGTTTGCCCCAGCACCTTCCTGTGGTCGCCGACCAACGACGTGGTTAGCCCCAACCAGCCCGACCCAGTCATCACACCTGACCAGACCACGACCTACAGCATCGAGATTGTGGATACCGACAATTGCACCTCCTACGACTCCATCCGAATCATCGTCTTCGACATCAACAACATCCAGTGCGGCGATATCCTGCTGCCTTCGGCCTTCACGCCCAATGGCGACGGGCCGGCGTCCAATGAAAAGTTTGGCATCAGCAATATCTTCGCCGTCGGCGAGCTGATTTCCTTTGAAATCATAGATAGGTGGGGCAATATACTCTTCACCACCAACAACGTGCGGGAACGCTGGGACGGCAACTACAAGGGCCAACCCGTGAACCCAGGCGTCTTCCTCTACAAGATCCGCTACAATTGCGAAGGGCAAGAAAACATCAAGTCGGGCAGTGTCACAGTTTTGCGGTAAAAACGCAGGGTAAACTGCCCCGAATAGCCTGTTTTTGCTGGATTTTAGCTTGGCCTAGCCGCACGCACCACCGCTATTTCCATGTCACATATTTTTATTTTTTTCAAAATTGCTTTCCTGCCAAGGTCTGCATATTGCCCGCTTTAAATGCTGTGAGCATATTTTGCAAATGCTAGTATCACACCTTGAAGCAAAAAACAAATCCTGCACCACTAATGTTGGCCCTATCTAGTCAAATGAGAACTTATTTTCTGCAATTCAAACTGAAGTAAAGTGGCTTCAAGCCTGATTCATTTATGAACGCTAGCGGTTGGAAGGGTTTATTTTTCTGCTTGGCCTTTGTGCTCTGCAAACTGCCCTGGGCGGCGGGGCAGCACAATTCCGAAGCCTTGGAACTGTTGGACAAGCTGCGGCTGCCCAATCACGACAGCACCCGCATTGACATCCACTTAAAGCTCGCCAGTTTATACATCTCCAAGCAAATTGACGCCAAGCAAGGCATCGACCACGCCAACCTAGCCCTTTTGCTTGCGCAAAACCTGCGGGACGCCTATCGCCAAATACTTGCCTTCGACCAGCTCATCAAGGCACAACTGGAGCTGAAATTTGACCTGAAATCGGCTATTTCACTCCTTGACTCTGCCTCGAAACTCGACACTGCCAGCTTGCCGCCACTCGAAAAAGCCATGCTCATGGGCCACCACGGCAAAGTCTTCTTGGCCCTGAGCGACTACGAGCGCTCTTTGCAGCTTTTCCTTAAACAGCTGCACATCTACGAATCCTCCGACTTCACTTCGGGCATAGCCGCCGCCAACTACAATATCGGCAGCCTCTTTCTCGAACAACTCAACTACCAACAAGCCCTCGACATTTACCAACAAACACTCAAGTATTATGAAATCACCAACGACTACAAGGGGAAAATGAGAACCCTGAACCGCATCGGCCAGGTCATGGGCCAGCTCGGCGACTACAACAAGAACTTCTCCTACTGCTCCGATGCACTCCTGCTCGCCAAGGCACTCGGCGACCGCCACGAGTTAGCCAGAATCAATGCAAACCTCGGCTACGCTTGTACCCACCAAGGCGAGCGCAGCGATGCCCTCCGCTACTACCTGGAGGCGTTCGACGTAGCCGTAGAATCGAAAAACAAGCGGCTCGAAGGCGAGACCGCCGTCGAAATCGGCAAAATCTACCTCGACATGGGCAGGATGACGGATGCTGGCACCTATTTCGAGACCGCCTCGCTCGCCGCCAAATCGGCCGAATCGAAGGCCCTCTCGAAACTGGTGTCGGAAGCACTTTGCCCCTACTACGAAAAAATGGGCTGGAAGGAGCAAGCCTTTGGCTGCCTGAAGGAACTCGTGACGCTCAAGGACGAATTCTACCAAGAAGAGCGCGCCCAAAGCACCATTAACAGCCAGATACGCTACCAATCGGAAACCCGTGAACAGGAACTGAAACAGCTCAAGGCAAAGGAAGTAGAAAGCCAGCTCACCATTCAAAAACAACGGATGGGCACCTACGCCCTGATTTTGGGCATGGCACTGTTGGTGCTGCTAGCGGCCTTCCTTTACAGCGTAGTCCGCCAAAAGCGCACTTATAACCTAGAACTGGAAAACGAGGTACATAAACGAACTGCCGAACTGGAAGCCTCCAACCAGCAGCTCCTCGAATCGAACAAGCTCCTCGAACAGTCCAACCATGAGCTGGAACGCTTCGCCTACATTGCCTCGCACGACCTCAAGTCGCCGCTCCGCAATGTCATCAGCTTCCTCAACCTCATCGAGCGGCGGCTAAAGCCCATCTACGACCCAAACATCGCAGAGTACCTGCGCTTCGCCTCCGACAATGCCCGCCAGATGCACCAGCTCATCCAAGACGTACTGGAGTTTTCGAGGGTGAACGACGACCGGGGCAGCCAAGTACCCGTCAACATGAACGAGTCATTGGTCATGGTCCTGCAGAACCTCAAAGACGAAATGGAAGCGAAAAATGCAGCGGTCTTTGCTGGTTCCCTGCCCATCATTGACGCCAACTCCATCAAGGTGCTGCAACTCATGCAGAATCTCGTTGCCAACGGCATTAAGTACAATCAAAGCCCACACCCAAGGGTGCTCATTTCGCACCGGGAAGAAGCTGAACGCCATGTTTTCACCGTCAAGGACAACGGCATTGGCATTCCAAAAGAGTACCACGAACTGATATTCGGGATGTTCAAGCGGCTGCACACCAAGGACGAGTACCCCGGCACAGGCATCGGCCTGGCGCTCTGCCGCAAAATCGTGCAGGCCGAAGGCGGCGATATTTGGCTGGAATCGGAGGAAGGCAAGGGGACTGCCATTTATTTTACACTCCCGAAAATTGATAGTGGTGTGAAGGTATGAAGGCATGACCTAACATACCTTCATACCTCATACCTTCATACCTAAGAAGCCATTTCCATCTTCTTCGCCCCTACCTTGTACATTTTCTTGTAGTACTCGTCGGCCATGCGGTCGGAGTCGAAGAAAGTGACCACTTCCTTCATGCTGTTTTTCACCACCGCCAACCATTTTTTGCGCTTTTTGTAATAAAGCGGCAGTATTTCGTTTTCCAACACCGACATCAGGTTTTTGCGGTCAAACTCATCCTGGATGCCGTCCGGCCAAGCTAGGTCGGCCCGCTCCGTCACGAAGCAGTTGTGGCCGTGGCTGGCGAATTCCGGAATCCAACCATCCCAAGTAGAGAGGTTCACGCTGGCGTTCATCGCAGCGGTCATGCCGCTGGTACCCGATGCCTCCCGTGGGATGCGGGGGTTGTTCAGCCAAATGTCGCTGCCCTGTTTCATGATTTTGGACAGCGACAGCTCGTAGCCTGTGATGACGGCCACGTTCGGGTATTTCTTAGAAATATGCACCAGCTTGTTGAAGGTGCCGATGGCATCGTAGTCCATCGGGTAAGGCTTGCCCGCCCAAATGATTTGGATGGGCATTTCCGTGTTGTTCAGCAGTTTTTCAAAATGCGCCAAATCACGGGTGATGAGGTCGGCCCGCTTGTAGCCAGCGTAGCGCCTAGCCCATACGAGCGTCAATACATCCGGCTGGAAAATCTTGCCAGTCTGGTCGGCCACTACCTCGAATAGGCGAAGTTTTAGTTCCGTCTTGCGGGCTTCCAGGGCATCGTCGTCGCCGTTTTCGAGGGCGGCGTCCAGCTCTGGGTCGTGCCAGTAGAGGTGGTTCTGGGCATTGGTCACATGGGAGATGGGGCAGATATTGTCATAACCGCTCCACATTTCACGGGACACCTCGCCGTGTATTTTCGAAACGCCATTGGACATGCGGGCCAAGCGCAGTGCAGCCAGCGAGTGGCTGAACACGTCGTCGGCAATGCCCGTGATGCGGCGCACTTCGCTCAGGGTCACGTTGCCGAAGAAGCTCATGCGCTCCAGCAGGTGGATGTCGTGCTTCTCGTTGCCGGCCTCCACAGGCGTGTGCGTGGTGAAGACCATGTGCTTGCGCACTTCGTCCAGCACCCCGAATTTATCGTAAAGGTGAAAAGCCGCAGGCAGGGCGTGGGCCTCGTTGAGGTGGTAAACATCGGCGTCGTAACGGAGGATGTCGAGCAGCTTGGCACCGCCCATGCCCAGTAGGATGGACTGCGCCACCTTTGCCTCCGTGTTGTTGGAGTACAGGCGGTGGCAGATGGTCTGCGCCAAGTAGTCGTTTTTCGGATGGATGGTGGACAGCAGGAACAGCGGCGCCGAGCCAAACACGTGCGGCGGCAGGTACCAAGCCTTCACCATGATGTCGTGCTTGTTCACTTGGATGCTGAACTCGATGCCCGTGTCCACGAGGAAGTTGTAGTTGCGCTCCATGAAGAGCACGTCCATTTCGCCGTTGCCGTTGCGCACTTGGTCGTAGTAGCCGTACTTCCAAAGGATGCCGACGCCTATCATGTTTTGCTTGAGGTCGTAGGCGCTGCGCATGTGCGACCCGGCGAGGTAGCCGAGGCCGCCAGAGTAGATTTTCAGCGCTTGGTCAATGGCGAACTCCATGCTGAAGTAGGCCACCCGCTGCGAGTATTTTTTATCGGTGGGGTATGGGTGCTTAAAAGGCGTAAACTGGCTCATGTAAAGTGTAGTTTTTCAATGAAAAATGCACGGCATGTTTCGTCAGGCCGTGGCGGTGTGGATTCAAGTTTTGTGGATTACCATGTCGAAAAGCACAAAAAGCCGGGGGCGAAGATATTCAAAATGTCAGAAACTGATACAATCTCCGCAGGGTGCTGAAATTGGAGGGCGTCAAACCATACTTTTGCCCTTAAAGCAAAACTAGTTCCAATGAAAGCTTTTCAGACGATTTTCTTGCTCGTGCTCTCCAATACCTTCATGACCTTCGCTTGGTACGGCCACCTGAAGTTCAAGGAAATGAAGCTGACCGAAAACCTAGGGCTGTTGGCCATCATCGGCATCAGTTGGGGCATCGCCTTCTTCGAGTACTGCCTTATGGTGCCCGCCAACCGCATCGGCTACAAACAGAACGGCGGCCCGTTTTCATTGATGGAACTGAAGGTGATTCAGGAAGTCATCACCCTGACCGTGTTCACGGTTTTTTCCCTGCTGCTGTTCAAGACGGAGACGTTCAAGTGGAACCACCTGGCAGGGTTTGGATGCTTGGTGCTGGCGGTGTTTTTTATTTTCAAGAAATAGGGGCGAAATCCTTGATGGACAAACCTCGTAAACCGCTGTTTTGTCCATTTATGCCCTGCCTATTTTATTTTTGAAATCGTTTTGCCCACCGATTTGCTGGGTTTCTCCATGTCCTTGATTGCGAAGTCAACTGCCGATTTTACCAGGTCTTCTACTTTTTGGTTTCTGTAGTCGGCCGGGGCTGCGACAGGGATATGCCTTATCAATTTGCCCGTCCCCGTCAATAATTTATGAGGGTCGTTTAACAATGTGCCTTTATTGAAGCCCAAGTTTAAGTGGTTGGTATAGATAGGAAGCATGCAAAATGCATCAGACAGCTTGTCTGAAATCGAAAATACTGCCGTCAATGCATGGGTATGGTACAGCAGTTCATTGCTGTCGGGATGAATTTCAAAAATGAAATCCCGCAAGTCTTTGAACAGTTGAACCAATTGTTGCTCCTTAAACTCCAAGAGGAAAAGAAAGTCGGGATGTATGCTGCGAGTTTTATCCATGATAAATTATAGCTGATGATGCTGACCGCAGGCTTGGCGTCATCCGTTCAGCATACCATGACAGTCCATGAAAAGCAGGCTTCCTCACACCTGTTCCGGCCCATCCCCCGCCCAGTCCTGCAAGTATTCTTCGTCTTCGCAAAGCGGCTTCAGTTCCTCTTCGATAAAGCCCCGCACGTCGGCGATGATGTCCTCGGGGTAAAGCACGTGCAGGTTCGGCCCGGCGTCGAGGCTGAAATAAACGGGGTGCTTCGTCTCCTCCCGGTATTGGCGCAGCCGCTCGATCATCTCCAGCGTGTTCGGTTTCAGCAAAATATACGACGGGTTGCTGCTCATCATCAG
>JALOMF010000404.1 GCA_025455635.1 Saprospiraceae bacterium
CACGCTATGGTAAGATTGAGCGCGGCACCCAGTTTAGCTGAGCAAGTGTCGCTTTCGCGACCCGGAAATGAAAACGATGCCACCCGACATCGACCAACAGCCACACCGGTTGCCGAACCCGCGCAGCGAGGATTTCACCTCGGAATTGCGCCGGCGTCTCGTTGCAGCCGGCCGCTTGGACGAGTTGGCCGCCCGCCGCGCCGAACGCGCCTCCGAACAGTCCAATGAACGGCTTGAAATTATTGATGAGGTTCAGGTTGTTGCCGCCCACGTAGTAGCGGTAAGGCGAGGCACCATCGCCCAAAATCCCGCCGACGGTGAGCGAGGTGCCCAGCACGGCCCGCTCGCTCAATTCCTTGACAGCCAACAGATTAAAGTCGAAATTATAGCTGAATTTACGACGGGAATCCTCGTCGCCAGCGAAGACCGCCGCCGGGAAAGTGACCCGCCCGAACAGCGAGGTCAGGATGCCGCTTCGGGTGAAGTAGCGGCGGTCACGGGTGTCTTTTTTGAAAAAAGTCGAGGCCGTCAGGTACAGCCCTTTTTCATCAAAAAACGGGGCGTCCTCTGGGTTGCCCTGCACTTGGTCGGTGCTGAACTCATAGTATTTCACCTCGCCGCTGATGCCGAATGCGTGGTCGCTACCCGAAATCAGGTGGGTGTAGGCTTCATTGGAAAAATCGAGGAAGCTGAACACGAGTCGGTCAATCGTGCTGGAATCGGGCAGCAGCAGCGGCTCCGGCAGCCGGAAGCGCACATTGTTGAAATTCAGGCGGCTGTTTACCCCAAAATCCGGCAATGCGCCCCGGTCGAGGTAGTAGTAGAAATTGTAGCGGAACTTGTCGCCGAGGATGAGGTCGAGCGAGGCGATGGAGTTCGGCAGCAGTAGGTTTTGGAAGGTCGCATTGACCAGCACGCTGCTCCGGTACTCGTTGTCGTAGTGCAGCGCCGCCCGGAACCGTCGGTCGAAACCCAACCGTGGCTGTGGCCGGAGCTTAAGGCCGTAGCGGCCATCAGGTGTTTTAAAAAACTGATAATCAATGAATTGGAAATTGCCAGCGCCATAGATATTCGTCAGTCCGGTATAAAAATCCGCTTCGGGGCAGAGGCCGGGCAGTTCCCTCGGAAAATTGCGGAGGAAGCTCGCCGTACTTGTGCCGGGGCATTTTGCCACGAAAACCGTGTCGAAATTCCACGGGTTGACGATGCTGGGTGGCAGTTGCCGCACGGGCGCAGGCGATTTTTTTTGGCGCTCCGCAATGGCCGACAGCACCTCCCAAAGTTCCCTGGCGGAGCGTTCGCCCCGTATCATCAGCGTGTCGGCCAGCTCGAAGTCGGTGAGGCCGACGCCCGCCACGTTGGGGCAGAGCAGCACATCGCAGTAAGGCAGTTGCTCGGTGGTGTGGGCGTTCATCTGGAACGACCCGATTTGCGTGATGAGCCGCTCCAGCGAGGTCAGTTCATTGCGCCCGAAAAGCCCCTCTTCCACGTTCACCCCGATGACGAGGTCCATGCCCCGTTCCTTCACCTCCCGTGCCGGAAAATTGTTGACGATGCCGCCGTCGGCCAGCAGGCGGTAGTTGATTTCCACGGGGGCGATGAGGCCGGGGAAGGCCCCGCTCGCCCGCAAGGCCAGCGGCAGGTTGCCCCGGTCGAGCATCACGCCCTCGCCCGTGCTCACATCGGTGCCCGTGCAGAAAAACGGGATGGGCAACTGGCTGAAATCGTCCACGAAGGCCACCCTTGCCGTGAGGCGGCTCAATAAATCATAGACCAATTGGCCGTCGGAAAAGGCCAGCGGGAGGCCCACTTTGCCGTCCTTCACGGCGAGGGTGAAGGCGTATTTTTCGCCGTTCAGTTTTTCAAAAATGGGCGTTACCTCCCTCGGAATCTCGTCGTTGAGCAGGGCGGCCATGTCGGTGCTAGAGAGGATGCTGTCCAGCTCCGCCGCCGACCAGCCGCTGGCGTACAGCCCGCCGATGATGGCGCCCATGCTCGCCCCGCCGATATAATCAATGCGGATGCCCGCTTCTTCCAGCACCTTCAGCACCCCGACGTGGGCATAGCCCTTCGCCCCGCCGCCACTGAGCACGAGGCCGACCCGGTAGGGCTGGGCGGTTGGGTTTTGCGCCAGCAAAAAATGACCGAGCAACAGGGAAAAGAGAAGGGTAACAACCGATTTTTTCATGGAGATGGATTAAACGCCGTAAAAATACCAAAGTCGGGCAATGCCGACATTGCCTAAAAACAAGCCGTAATTTAAAAACTTGCAAACTCCTTGATAACCAATCGCTTAAATCAGGATATATTACCGCCTCAAATGCCTTTCAAGCCAATTGGAAACGAGATGAAACTGCCTGCCTTTCCTCATTTGCCCTTGTGTTTCGTGCTGCTTTTCTGCTGCGCAAACACCCCCGCAAAGGCTGCCGACCCGCCGAAAAAGGCATTGTTGGTGGCCGTTGGCAATTACCCGTTTGATACCGGTTGGAAAAAAATCAGCTCGCTCAACGATATTGTATTGCTGCGCAAAACCTTGGAAAAACAGGGCTTCGCAACCACCGACATCCATGAATTGACGGACGAGGCGGCCACGAAGCTAGGCATTTTGGCGGCCATCCGGCAATACCTCATCGAAACGGCAGCACCGGGCGGCGTCGCCTTTTTCCATTTCAGCGGCCACGGCCAGCAGGTCGCCGACGACCCCGACCACGCAGGCCGGGGCGACGAACTGGACGGCTACGACGAGGCCATCGTGCCCATCAATTCCCCGCTGGTGTTCAACCCCGGTGTTTACGAAGGTGAAAACCTGATACGTGACGAGGAACTGGGCCGCTTGCTCGACGAGCTGCGGCGCAAGCTCGGCCCCACCGGCCACCTGACCGTGGTGCTGGACGCCTGCCACTCCGGCACGGGCACCCGTGGGAGCGGCCTCGCACGGGGCACTACCCAAAAAATGGCCAGCCCGGACTACATCGCCGGGCATTTGCAAGCTGCCAAGGAAAAAGGGAGCCTGGTAGAAGGCGTAGTGGACGAACGCAACCTCGCCCCGATGGTCAGTTTCTTCGGGGCGGCCCAGCACCAGCTCAATTTTGAGACCAAGGACGAAGAGGGCCGGGGCGTCGGTTCGCTCAGTTTTGCGCTCTGCAAAAAGCTGTCGGCTGCGCCAAAAGGCACGACTTACCGGGGGCTTTTCGAGCAGGTGAGAACGGAGATGTCCATCCTGGCGCCGACGCAAAACCCGCAGGTGGAAGGCCCGCTCGACCAAGAACTGATGGGCGGGCAATTGCTCGGCTTCCCCGATTTTTTGCGGGTCGGGGCATGGAACGACCCCGGCTCCGTCACACTGGATGCGGGCTGGCTGCAAGGCATCCACGAGGGCACGGTGGTGGGGCTTTTTCCGCCGGAAACCCGCACCATTGCTGGGTTGGTGCCCATTGCCAAAGGCAAAATAACCTACGCCGATGCGACCTCCTGCACCGTGGCTTTGGAGGCGGACGTGGAGCAGGAAATTGCGAAAGCGGCTTGGGTTTTTGTGTTGGAACAAAGTTTTGGCGACCTGAGCGTGAGTTTCCGAAACGGATTGCCCGAAGGGCATCCCGTGCTGCCTTTTTTGCGGAGCAAAATAGCGAAAACGCCTGTGGTGCGGGAAGCCGACCCCGCCGACCTCGAACTCGGCCTCAGCGACGATGCGACCCGTGGCGGGGCCGTTCAATTGCTGACGAATGGCGGCATGGTGGTCGCCAGTTTTCAGGAGAACCTCAGTCCGGAAGCCCTGGCCGACCGCATCCATCGGCAAATGGTGAGCGTGGCGCAGGTGCGGTTCCTCAAGTCGCTGGAAATGGAGAGCAGTACGCTGCCCGTTAGTTTTGAAATCATCCCGATAAAATACGACCCTGCCCAAAACAACCAGTACCTCGGCGATTTGCCCATCGAGGAGCGGCTGGACGAAAACGGCAATTTGCGCTTGAAAGTGGGCGACGGGTTCCGCATCAAAGTGACCAATCACGGCAGCCGCCCCGCCTATTTCACCCTGCTCGACATTCAACCGGACAACGTGATGAACGTGCTGATGCCCAGCCAATGGGACCCACGGGAGACGCCTTCGGAGTTCGTGGTGGAGGCAGGCAGCAGCTTCGAGCCGCCCGCCAAATACTATAAAAAAATTGAGCCGCCGCTGGGCGCCGAAGTGTTTAAGCTCATCGCTACCGAGCAGCCACTTGACCTGCGCACCGTGACGAGCAGCCGTGGGCAGACCCGTTCTGCTTCGCAAAACCCGTTCGAGCTACTACTGGCCGACTCATTTTTCGGGGACGGGACGACGAGCCGGGGCGGTGGGGCGTTGTCCATGTCGGCGACGGAGGTGCATGTGGAGACGTTTGGTTTTATTATTGAAAAATAAATGGATTTACAATTTACGATTTACGATTTACGATTTACGATTTACGATTTACGATTTACGATTTACGATTTACGATTTACGATTTACGATTGGGTAACTATTTGAAATTCAATGAGTTGTAATTATTTTTATAGATAATAGCATTTAAAAATGA
>JALOMF010000405.1 GCA_025455635.1 Saprospiraceae bacterium
TGATGCCGGGCACACCGGGCACCATCGAGCATATCCCCCTGATAATCAATCGGATAGGTACGCCAGCTTGGCTCGCCTCGTAGAGTTTCACAATCATTTTTTCGTCCTGGATGCTGTTCAGCTTCAGGGCGATTCCGCTGGGCCTTCCAGCTTTGGCGTTGTTGATTTCCCGGTCAATCAGCCACTCGATTTTTTCCCGCATTTGGAACTGGCCCACGAGCAGGTGCTGGAACGGCTCGGTGGGTTTCTCCCCGGTTTCGAGGAAGTGGAAGAGCCTCGTTACCTCCTGAGTGAGCCGGGGGTCGGTGGTGAAGAGGCTGAAATCGCCGTAGATTTTGGCAGTGTCCTCGTGGAAATTCCCGGTACTGAGGTAGGCGTAGTGCTGGAGCTTTTCACCTTCCCGGCGCTCCACGAGGGCCAGTTTAGAGTGCACCTTGACGCCGGGCAAGCTCCAGGCCACGTTCACGCCCGCCTTGGTCAGTTTTTCGCCCCAGTTGAGGTTGGCCTCTTCGTCGAAGCGGGCCTTGGCCTCAATGAACACGAAGACCTCCTTGCCCTCTTCCACGGCCTCCATCAGCGCTTCCATGATGCGGCTCTGCTTGGCCACCCGGTACTGCGTGATTTTTATCTTCGTAACGGCGGGGTCTTTCGATGCTTTTTCAAAAAAATCAATCACGGCGCCGTAGGAGTGGTAGGGGAAAGCCAGTAGGTGCTCCCTTTCCCGGATGGCCGCAAAAAAGTCTGGTGCCTTCTGCAACGGTGCGTAGCAGAGCGGGGGCAGCGGCTTGTTTTTCAGCTCCGCAAGGCCGAAGTCGGGGAACTTGAAGAAGTCGAAATTATTGTGGTAGCGCCCCTCCACGAGCAGGTCGCTTTTTTTCAAGTCAAAGCTCTCCACGAGGAAGTCGAGCAGTTCGAGGGGCATCTCCCGGTCGTACACGAAGCGGCTCGGTGGCCCCACGTGGCGCTTGGTGAGGCTGTTGCGGATTTTGGAGAGCAGGTCGCCGGTGTACTCGTCGTCTATGTAAAGCTCTGCGTCACGGGTGAGCTTGATGGAGTAGGTGTCCACGATGTCGTAGCCGGGGAACATGTCGCCGAGGCAGTGCCGCACGATGTCGTCGAGCATGATGATTTCCCGGCGGCCATTGAGTGAGGGCAACTGGATGAAACGGGGCAGGTGGTCGCTCGGCACCTTCACGATGGCGTACTGGGTGGCGTGGTCTTCCTTGTCCTCCAAGTGTACCATGAGGTAGAGCGAGGCGTTGTTCAAGAAAGGGCGTATTTTTCCCTTCAGCAACAAAACCGGCTGCACGTAGGGCAGCATGTACTCGTCGAAATACTGCTCCACGAAGAGCCGCTGCTTCTCGCCGAGCTGCAGCCTGCGGCGCAGGAAGATGCGGTGCTTGCCCAGTTCCGGCACGATTTGCTTTTCAAAAATATCGCTGAACTCCTGCTGCTGCTCGTTCACGATTTTCTTTATCTGCTTGAGGATGGCCTTGGGGTTGTAGTCAAAAACTTGGCGGGTCTTCTTGCCCACCCGCATGAGGTTGCGGTGGTTGGCCACCCGCACCCGGAAGAACTCGTCGAGGTTGGAGGAGTAGATGGCCAAGAACTTCAGGCGCTCCAGCAATGGCACGGTGGGGTCTTTGGCCTCTTGCAGCACCCGGTAATTGAACGAGAGCCAACTGATGTCACGGTGGTAGAACGGGTAGTTTTCGGCACCAATCTGCGGTGCTATGGTATCTGCTGTTGTCATGCTCGGTGGAGTGTTTTACAAAAATCAGCGGCTAAAATAGCCAAATTCAATGCTTGGGCTACTGCAACGCAATCTTTGAACCGAAAAAACTGGTTGGCCACCATACAGTTAAACCAGCGGTAATAATTTGGCAATATTTGGGGCAAGGCAACGGCTGATGGACTATCTTTATCCTGTAATTTTTTTCATCAAAAAGACCCGTGAAATGGAAGCTTACGCCCAAGCCTTGAACATCGCCATCCCTGTTTTCGTGTTCCTGATTTTAGTGGAGGAGCTGGCCGCCCGCCGCATGGGCCTGCCCGTGAACCGGGGCCTCGACGCCGTGAGCAGCCTCAGCAGCGGCGTCGCCAATGTGGTGAAGGACGTGCTCGGCCTCAGCATCGGCATCCTCAGCTACGGCTGGATGGTGGAGCACCTCGCCATTTTTGACATAAAAGCCACTTGGCTCACCTTCGTGCTGGCCTTCCTCGCCAAGGACTTCGCTGGCTACTGGACGCACCGCTGGGAGCATGAAATCAATTTCCTTTGGAACCGCCACATCATCCACCACAGCAGCGAAGAGTTCAATTTGAGCTGCGCCCTGCGGCAAAGCATCAGCGAGGTTTTCCGGCTGTTCACTTTTCTTTTGCTGCCTGCGGCAATATTGGGCATACCCGTCGAGGTCATCGCCGTCATCGGGCCGATACAGTTGTTCGCCCAGTTCTGGTACCACACCCGGCTGATTGGGAAAATGGGGTTTTTGGAACACCTCCTCGTCACGCCCAGCCACCACCGGGTACACCATGCCATGAACAAGGAGTACCTCGACAAAAACTACAGCCAAGTCTTCATCATCTGGGACAAACTCTTCGGCACCTTCCAGCCGGAACTCGCCGAGGTGCCGCCTGTTTATGGCGTAAAACGGCCCGTGCGCACCTGGAACCCCATCCTCATCGGCTGGCAGCATTTCTGGCTGCTGCTAACCGATGCCTGGCGCACCCGCTCCTGGTGGGACAAGCTGCGGCTTTGGTTCATGCCCACCGGCTGGCGCCCCGCCGATGTGGCGGCGAAGTACCCCGTCAGCATCTTGGAGGATTTTAGCCATTTTGAAAAATACGACACGAAGCCCAGCCGTGCGCTCGTCGCTTGGTCGTGGGTGCAGTTGGTGGCCACTTTGGCGCTCATGTTTTGGCTTTTCAACCAAATCGCCGAAATCGGGATGCCGGGCATGTTGTGGTACGGGGCTTTCCTTTTTGCCAGCATTTTCAGCTACACCACACTGATGGACAAAAGCCGCTGGGCCTTGCTGACGGAGGCTGTGCGGGCGGCTTTCGGGCTTGGGCTGCTTTGGTGGCAGGGCTGGGATTGGTTTGGGCTGGGGGAAATGGGGAGCTACGGCGTGGCGGCGTTCTTGGGGGTTTCGTTGGGGATGGCGGTTTATTTTGAATTGGCCCAAAAGCGTAATTAATTCAAAAGCTGTTTTAATGATAATTTAATAAACATGGAAGATAGCGGTATGGTAATTGCAAGGTTGGTTATTTGCAAATTATAATTGCAATTCCCTCCTTTTGATTAACAACTTATTTAAAAAAAAGTCGTTCAATTCTATTGACAACCCTTATTCGGGTTTTCTATTTTTGCACCCAATATGCAAATTATCCGGCAACATATCATCTTCAAATACTGCTGGCTGCTGATGACCGCTATGTTCATCAACAACAGTGTTGACCCCATTGACCCCAACGGGGACTGGGTGGCCGAAGACCTGTCGGTGAACGAGATGGAAACCATCACAGAGATTGTTGCGGAGCATTTATTGGACATTGAAGACTGCTTTAAAGAAACCAATGACGACGACCCAGACAGTGGTACGGCAGTCAAAGTTTTAAAAGATGTTTCCCAGTATATTCCGGTCAAAATCACAGCGCCAAAGCTGGGTTTAGCACTGACCAATGCATTGCCCACTCCTGCGTATTTCAAGCGATTTAATTCGCAATTTATTTCCGAAATAAATGCGCCACCACCCAAGCTGGCCGCATAAATAAATGATATGCCCGGCGTCCGCCGTGCGCATATATTCCACCATTATTTTTATTAAAAACTTTGGTCTGTTGCCGTTTGCAACTGCATAGCCTCATTGATTATTTCGCTGATTTTTCAAGGAGCAATTAACCCGGTTTGCCGGGAAATGCACTTCGGGAATTACCTGCGACGCAAATCCGTGCAGCAAAGCATTTTGTACTGCGTCCGCTTGCCATCGCAGCCGTTTGCCAATAGCCAAGAGCGAATGGTAAACAGCCAACCCTATCCCCCGTTGTGCGGACCTGCTCCATCACAACCGCTAACCATTTTCTTAAATTCATACAACCATGTTTACAAATAATCGCTTTAATTTCCTTTCGCTGGCCATGCCCAGCCTATTTGCAGCGCTTATGCTCACAGCCTGCGCTTCCGATAAAACACCCGGCGAAATCGTTGCCGAAACCCAATCCTACCCCGTCACGCAGCCGCTCGTACTGGACACCACATATCAGAAGGAGTACGTCGCCGACATCCAGTCGCCGCAGCACGTCGAGCTGCGGGCAAGGATACAGGGCTTCCTCGAAAAAGTGCATGTGGATGAGGGCCAACCGGTGCGGGAAGGCCAGGTGCTTTTCACCATAAGCAGCCAAGCCTTACGGGAAGAACTCAGGAAGGCAAACGCCCTGCTGAACAGCGCCAATGCAGAAGCTAAAGTTGCGGAGGTGGAGGTGCAGAACACCCGCATTTTGGTCGAGAAAAACGTCGTTTCCAAGTCC
>JALOMF010000406.1 GCA_025455635.1 Saprospiraceae bacterium
CTCCATGACAAATCTTTCCGCACTGCCAGTGAGCTGTTGTGGCTTGAAAATAAAATCTTCGGAATCAATTTTTGCACCGAGGTAATTCAAAGTGCCCTTTCCCAGCAAGCCTTTGTTGCTCATGTCAATCGCCCCAAAATACTGGCCTTTTCCACGGTAGTTGGCAAATCCTTTCTCAGGGGTTTTGGTCACAAAACCCAGTGAAGTGTCCTCCCGCACCACGGCTGTTTCATCAAAAACAGGGAAAATATCCGTGGTGTGCATCTTGCCCTTGAAGTGGATGGCATCCTTCGTGAATTTGTCCAAACTGTTGAAACTGAACGGGTTAAGCTTGAAAAAAAAGGAATCACGCTCATAAACGCCACCTTGCGTCTTTTTATAATCGTAAAAAATGAAGGCGCTTTTCTTGCTTTCCAAGGATGGGAACATCTCGATGGTCTCCCTGCCCGATTTATTGGCGGGCGCATCCACCAAGAGTACCCCGCTCAGGTGCTCGACCCTTGATGCCAGCGAGTAGGCTTCCAGGTTGCCGTCTTTGTCCACTTTACCCGTAGGGAGGTACAGGTCAAAATAGCGAACGGAATCCATGCTCACATGGAATTTGTTGTAGTCGAAATGGAAGTCTTTTCCATCAAAAACGCCCAGTCCGGCAAACATTTTCCCATCAAAATCCATGTCCCGGTTTCCCTTCAAGCGGATATTTTCGCCATGTGGCAACAATCCGACTTTTTGCGTGTGGCTGAACTCTAGGTTTTTGACCCCGTTCACCGAAATTGAATTGTCCTTTAGGTCAAAAACCCCATTCGTCTCGTTGGTTTCGGAGGCGATTCGGAGGTTGTCATAGTCCACCTTCTTCTGGCTGGCTTCGGCGTAGTGCAACACCTTGTCCTTCATCTCCACGATGCCGTCGTCAGCGTTGTAATTGATGAAACCCTTCGACACCAAGTCGTAAAGCAATGAGTTGATGTTCTCCACCGAAAACTTGGGGTTGAGGCGCTTGGCCAAAGACTCGGCATTGATGAAGCGCTCGCCAGACTCTTGGTAGGCGACCTTCATGATGGCTATCGGGTTGGTCGTGGAAATGTTTTGAAGGCGGTTGTAGTCGTTTTCGTTGAAAAACTTGAGCGACTCAAAAGTGGTAGCCGCCGCTGATTTCGACATGCCCACGTTCCTGCGGCCGATGTAGATACTGTCCGATTGCAGCAGGTAGTCAACCAGTTCCACATCAATATTGATTTGATGCAAGGAATTGTAAAACGGATTCCGGTCGCTACCCCGCTTGCCACGGGCCAATTGCAGTTCCTTTTTCTTCAGTTCGTAGCGCATGTTTACCGAAGGGTGAAACAGCGAATCGGTGCCGAAATACACGGACGACTCCACGCCCTCGCCCACTATCCGCTCTTCCTGCTTGATGGTAAAAAGCTCGGATTGGCCTTTGTAAACCAAGGTATTTTTCTTGTTGTAAAGCTTGAGTTCTGCTCGCTCCTTTCGGTTGCCGAAACCGTAAACCGTCGTGCCCTGCAAGCGGAAACCTCCCTTGAATTGCACGCCCTCACCGATGTTTTTTAGCTCCAATACCCGCTCGTTGGATTCAAAGCGGGGATAGCTGCCCTCCGTGGCTTCGTTTTGCGTAACCAGTTTGTCCTCGAATTTGCCCTCGATGGCTTTTTGGCCAAAATAAAGCGGATAATGCAGCTTGGCCGATTTCACTTCGTAAAGGCTTTTTTTTGACTCAAACTCGTACTCGCCTAGCTCTGCAAACACATCGCTTTTCAGGCCGAGGCGCTCCCAACTCACGGTGCCGCCCTTCCCCTTCCATATCTCTTCGACAGGTGAATAAACCCCTGCCGTGGCTTTAATCATGATGGAGTCCTTGCCACGGGTGGCGATGAGGTCGAGCTTGTCGTATTTGACGAGGGGTTTTTTATCTTCAAAAACAAGGTCGTAGCGGGAGGCCCTGGCTATCCAAGTGGTGCCGAGGTCTGATTTGCGGAGCGCATTTTTTTCAAAAAAACCAGCACTGAAATCGAGGAATTCCTCAAAAGGCTTGAGCTTGCGGTTCTCGATACTGCCCAACATCCCGTCCAATACCTCATGCCAGGTTTTGAAGCGGGTTTCGCCCAGCTCCGTTTTTTTCACCAAGGAAAGCGCTGTCAAATAAGCCGTGAAATAAGGGTTGGCGGTCATACGCTGGGCGAGCATCTTGTCGCCCGTTTGCCGGATTCGGGTGATTTCGTCGGCTGTGAACACGCCGCCTTTGAACGATTTCTCAAAACCCTTGAAAAGTTCTTCCAGCTTCGGGTTTTTGGAAGCGGTCATCAGCCCTTCCAGTTCTTTGAGGAATGCCGAGGGGTCTTCTGAGAATTTCTCAAGCTGTTGGGCCGAAGCCAAGAAGGGAAAAACAAGAAGTGCAAAAAAGAAGCTAAACCTAAATTTCATGTTGATGGTACGTTGATGGGTGGGACCGGCACTAACCACCTGCCCCGTTTTTCTGCGTTTTCATTGCCAGCCAGTTGTTCTTTCTTTTTGTTTCCAAGATGGTAAAACCTTGATTTTGAAGCGATTCCGTCATTAGCGTTTCATCATCAAGTACAAAACCTGAAACGACCAACAGCCCCGCAGGTTTCAGCAACTTGAATAACGGGCTTAACGAGTCCAAAATTACGTTCCGGTTGATATTTGCCAGAATGATGTCGAATGCTGTCCCGGGCACATCTGTCAAAACGCCATGAAAGGCTTGGACATTGCCTGCGCCGTTGTGCTGGCTGTTCTCAACTGTGTTCAGGTACGATTCGATTTCAATGTCAACGGCTTCGATGTGGGCTGCGCCCAGCCTCGATGCCAGAATGGCCAAAACACCCGTACCACAACCATAATCAAGGACATTTGCGCCAGCGAATTGGATGCCTTGCATGATTTCAATGACCAAAAAAGTGGTCTCGTGGTGCCCTGTCCCAAAGGCCATTTTCGGGTTAATGACCAGCTCGTGCTCCACCCCTGGCATGGCCGGGTGGAAGTCGGCACGGATGCCGCAAAAATCGCCAACGACCACCGGATGGAAGTTGGTTTCCCATATTTCGTTCCAGTTTTGGCCCTTGATGTAGGTTTTATCGAATTGGAACTCAAACCTTTCCTGCAATGCCTCCAACTCCGCCAGTACCTCTTCGGCATCAAGCCCCTGCGGGACATAGGCACTGAACCCTGTCTCGTTTTCCTCAAAAGTGTCGAAAGGCAGGTGGCTCAACAGGGCTATCAGCACTTCGTTGTTGGCCGGGTCGGTGGTGATGGTGTATTGGTAGTAGTCCATTTTAAAGTTTGTAGTCGGGAAATTCATTTCCCGATTGTAGCCGGGAAATTCATTTCCCGATTGTAGTTAGGAAATTCATTTCCCGATTGTAGTTAGGAAATTCATTTCCCAAAGTTGATACGTTCAGGTCGGGAAATGAATTTCCCGACTACTGTTGGTTCCAATGCTTAACGGTGGAAGGCGCTACGCCTAGGTTTTTGTCAACTTCAAGGGCTGGCGAAACGGATTTCAGTCCCATTTTTATCATGGCCAAATGGTGTACGGCATGGTCGTAGGCATACATCATTTCACGGCCCACGGTGGACTGCACGACTGGGCGTTCCTCGTTCAATTCAGCGGAAAAATCGGCCACAACTTCAATGAATGACGCCTCGTCCACAACGTCCAATTTTTCAAAAAAATGATGGAGTACGCTGGAAGCATAGCCCGGCTCGGTCTCCACCCTTGCATCACGCTGGCGATTGGCGTAATCAACCCGACCGTCAGTGGCCCCATTGGCCAAGCAACCATAAAAATCCACGATATGCCTGAAATGCTGCCCGATGGACGAGCCATTGAACAAAGGCAGTGACTTGGCGTAAGTCTCCT
This sequence comes from Saprospiraceae bacterium, assembly GCA_025455635.1. Taxonomy (GTDB): domain Bacteria; phylum Bacteroidota; class Bacteroidia; order Chitinophagales; family Saprospiraceae; genus UBA6168. The sequence goes on from JALOMF010000406.1 coordinate 3,896, forward strand.
GGTTTATCCTATCCAGCAATTCGGTCATTTGACCAATAATTATGGCTGTGCCTTGTTTACAATTCATCGAAAGGGAAAATTGGGTTTGTATGAAATGAAGAACGATAATGTTGAATGATAAATGGTCGCCTGGCAAAATCTAGCCTAATTGGACTACCTGTATCACTGGTCTTTCATCAGTCAATAAAAATGGAAAAACCTTACAAATATCGCTGGATATTTTGCAAATCAAGCTCAATCTGGTTCATGATGCTCTGGTGGGTATGCTCGAAGTTGTCCTTCGTGGCTTGAATCTTCTTCATTTCCGCCTCCACTTGACTGCCAGCATCGTCAATGGTCGCTTGCGATTTCGCTATCTGGTCTTGCAGGTTGATGATTTGCTGCTGCCATGCCTCGATTTGCGCCCTCAGCTTGATGACTTCCTCCTGCTTGTTGTTCACCCGCTTCTGGAGCTGGCCTTGCAGGGCGAGGTTGAACTGCTCTTTTTCGTCGGCAAGCACTTTGCGATAATGCTGCCCCGTGGTCAGCAGCTTTTCCTTGGTCAACCCCACTGTGGAAGCCGTGGCGAAGGTGGATTTGTAAGCAGTTTCCTCTGGAAGGTTCATTTGCGCAAGGCGGCCTAGTGA
>JALOMF010000407.1 GCA_025455635.1 Saprospiraceae bacterium
CATTGTGGCGGATGCCTGGAACCACCGGGTGCTCATTTGGCACGAAATGCCGACCCAGCATGGCCAACCCGCCGATGTGGTGGTCGGGCAGCAGGATTTTGAAAGCAACCTGCCCAACGTGCATGGCATTGGCGCAGCGCCAAACGAGCGCAGCCTGAACTGGCCCTACGGCGTGTTCAGCGACGGCGAGCGGCTTTGGGTTGCGGACACAGGCAACCGCCGCATCTTGTTTTTTGAGAAAATTCCAACGGTAAACTACACTGCCGCCGATGGGGTCATTGGCAAGCCTTCGTTCACCGAGCGGGACTACGACCATCACGACCCGATTTGGTGCTATTCGGTGAAAATCGGGCCGCAGGGGCAAATGGCCGTGGCTGATACGCAGTACTACCGGGTGCTCCTATGGCACGATTGGCGAACGGCTTTCCATCAAAAAGCCGACCTCATCATCTACGACGCCTGTTTTTACAAAAACGGCCTCTTCGTGGCGGACACGGGCAACAGCCGGGTGCTTTGGTTCGAGCAGTTCCCTTCGGAAAATGGCATGGCCGCCGACAGCCTCATCGGCCCCTCCGATTTCCACACGGGCAGCGAGAACGCCAACACGGTCTTTGGGACGGACAAGGCGCTGTACTGGCCGTTTTCGGTTTGCCCCGATGGGGAGCGATTGGCGGTGGCTGATACGGGGAACCATCGGGTAATGGTGTGTAAATTGGTTGAATTGGGTTAAACTGGTTAGACTGGTTGAATTGGTTAAACTGGGTGAATTGGTTAGACTGGTTGAAGCGGTTAAACTGGGTGAAGCCTATCCAATTCAAGTAATTCAAATAAATTCGATGTTTTACCCGAGCAAGTTAAGACCGCTGACCCCTGAACTCAACCAATTCAACAATTTCAACTAATTCAACTAAAAATATGCAGCCAGCTTTTCCCTTGCTCCTAGCCGCCATCGTCGGCTTCACCCATGCCTTGGAGGCCGACCACCTGCTGGCCGTCAGCAGTATGGTCACACGTCGCACGTCGCTCCGGCTGGCGGTGCGGGACGGCATCGCTTGGGGGCTGGGGCATACCTCAACCATCGTGCTCATCGGGCTGCTGATGATAGCGCTGCGGGTGGGCATCACCGAGGGGGTGTTTCATTGGTTCGAAGCAGCGGTGGGGCTGATGCTGCTGGGGCTGGGCGTTTGGCGGTTGTACAAGGTGCTGAAACACAGGCGCCTGCACCAAAACCATATTGAGCACGACCATAGCCATGACCATAAAATGGCTTACGGCGTGGGGCTGGTACATGGCTTGGCGGGCAGCGGTGCCCTCGTCTTGTTGGTGATGACGCAGATGACCGGGCGCATGGAGGCACTGGGCTACCTACTGATTTTCGGGCTTGGCTCGGTGGCGGGCATGGCACTGGCGTCGAGCATTTTCCACCTGCCGTTTTCGAGAAAGTTGGCGTCGAGCTTTGCGCTGCAATTGGGGCTGACCGTGCTTTCCTCGGTACTGTGCATGGGCTTTGGGGCAAAATTGGTCTATGAAAACCTGCTCGCATGAATTCTAAAGAACTGCTAATCAATGTCTTGCAACGCCACGGCATCCAAGTGCTGGCCGACCGGGGCAAGTTCCTCGACCTCGAAAAGGATTATACGGTAGAGGTGGAAGCCAATGGCATTTACAAACTGTTGTGGCTGGGTAAGGTCGTTGCGCCGTTCGGGGATTTGGAGGAATTGTGTGAATTTGTGAAAAATTAAACACGGAGAAACGGAGGGCACGGAGAGACACAGAGAATTCTCCGTGTTCCTCCGTGCCCTCCGTTTCTCCGTGTTTCAAAAAAAAATGCCAAACTCAAAACGAGAACTCGCCGTCGTTGCCCTTTCCGCTGCCGAGAGCAGCCCGGGGCATTTTGCGCTGATATTGGAGGAGGTGGAGACCCGCCGGCGCATCCCCGTCGTCATTGGGCAGGCCGAGGCGCAGTCCATCGCCGTGTGCATGGAGCGGATGCAGCCGACCCGGCCATTGACCCATGACTTGTACAAAACGACCCTCGAAGCACTGGGCGGAACCCTGAAGGAGGTGCTGATTCACAGCGTAATGGGCGGCGTTTTTCATGCAAAACTCTTCATCGAAAAGCCGGACAAAACACTGCTCGAACTCGACGCCCGCACCTCCGATGCCATTGCGATTGCACTGCGGATGAGTGCGCCCATTTATGCCTACGAAAATGTGGTGGAAGAGGCGGGACTCATGGCGGAAGTGTTTTTTGGAAAAAACCGAAAGTCGCTCTCCGAATATACCTTACCTGAATTGGAGGAACTGCTGCGCCGGGTACTCGAAAAAGAGGACTACGAGAGTGCCGTGCGGATTCGGGATTTCATTGATAAACGGAAAAACGCCGAGGGCGGCTAATCCAATTTGACCTCGCTCGCCATTTTGCGCACCTCATCCAACCGGGGTTGAAAGACGATTTCGATTCGGCGGTTCTGCGAGCGCCCCTCCTCTGTTTCGTTGCTGGCCCTTGGCTCAAAATCGGAGCGGCCAGCGGCGGTGACTTGGCTGCCATTTACATAAAAATCACGGGTGAGGACATCGGCGACAGCGACGGCCCTGCGGGTGCTGAAATCGAGGCGGCTTTGGAAGCCCTTGTACCCCGATTGGCTGTCGGAATGCCCGATGACTAGCACCTGAAGCTCTGGGTGATTGTTGAGAATCCGTGCAATTTTTTCGATAACGGCATTGGCGCTCCGAGCCAACTGGTCGGTGCCAGGTCGGAAAAGCTGTTTTTCAGAGATGCCCATACTGCCCCGATAGTCCTTGTGGTCGAAGTAAAAATCAACGGGTGGCAAGTTGGCGAAAGCCTCTCTAAATTCGTTCAAAATTGCCTCGATACCATTCTCCTGCTTTTGCAACGCAATGCCAAAATTTTGGATAAGCTGCTCTTTGTCAGCCAGTTGCGAGTCCCGTTTGCGCACTTCTTCGTTCAGCGATTGCTGCGTGGAGGACGACTGGCTGTTGAGCCGTTCTATTTCTTTTTCCAGTTTTTTTATCTCAAAAACCTGTTTGTCGTAAATCTCCCGCAGGGCATTGCCTTCCCCGGTTTTTTCGGCGAGGTTGAGTTTGAACTGACCAATCTCCCGGTTCAGTTCGAGGTTGCGCACATTGAGGAAGTGCGAGAGGCTGTCACGGTTGGCCAGTTCTGCCCTGAATTTTTTCTTGCTGACGCAGGAAGTATTGGATGCGAAAATGGCCACGAGGGCGGGCAGCCAAAGCAGGTAAACTTGTTTGCACATGTTGTTTTGTTTGTCTTTTTGTTCCAAAAAACAAACCTGCCAGCGGAGTCATCGGTGGCAGGTTTTTGAAAAAACGCTGGCAGGGTACAAGACCCTGCCAGCATTGGCAAATTAGTTTATTGCAACCTAAAACTGGACGCTCCCAGCAAGCCGATGTCGGTATAAACGGCGACCCGGTAGTAGCCTGATTTGAGCTTGTCTTCCAGTTCGTAGTTGAACGTAAGCCGTTGGTTTTCAACGATGTCGGTGTCTTTTTGCTGCACGGCGAACTGTTGTTTCACCTCCATCAAATCGAAGCTGACGAGGATGCGGCGGGCACGGCCAGCCTTGGCAGTGGCTTTCGGCTTCTTGCGCTCCACCTCCACCCGGAAGGCACTGGCTTTGAAATTGGCCAGTGTGAGCTTTTTCATCTCATCCTGGATGGTCTTGTTCAAGTCGGCGAGTGCTTGGTTCTCCGACTTGGCACTGGCGAGGTCGGTGGTAAGCTGCCCGGTGACGGCCCTGAGGCTGTCGTTTTGGGCCTGAAGGCCAGCGATATTGCCTTCGAGGCGAAGCTTGGCCTTGAGCAATTCCTCGATTTGTGCCTTCAAGTTGCCATTCTCGTTGGCATTTTGCTTTTTGATTTTGGTGATGGCGGCGCTTTGCGAAGCAATGGTCGTCTCGGCGTTGTCCACTTTGCCTTGGAGGTTTTTGTTCTCTTCGGAAAGTGAGGCATAAGCCTGTTCGAGGCTGTCCACTTGTTGCTGGAGGTCGTCCCGCAAGCTGGTCAGGTCGCCCACTTGGCCGTTGAGCGTGTCTTTTTCTGCTGAAAGCGCCTTGTTTGCGGTATTCAAATTATAGCCCCAGTAGCCTAGGCCAAGCAGGCCCAAAAGCAGGAGGATGACGAGGATGATTAAGCCTTTTTTAGCGTCCATAGTTGATGATGGTTGAATTGTTAAATTGCTTGATTGTTGAGGGGGCAGGTTGCGTAAATGGCTTCCCCAGCTAATTAAAGCAAAAATAGCCCAGATGTTGTGCTGGGCAAGGATGGGTTGATTTTTTTCACCAATTTTTAATAAAAATCAAAAAGCCAGGAAGGCATCCACCTGTTTTTCGATGGCCTTGAGGGTGCCGGGGTCAGTGACGTTGCCGTCGTCGTCCATCAGTTTTTCGATGCTGGAAATGGGCAGGATTTGCGGCAGCACCAGTGTGCCGACGTGGTGCAGGATACCCGTGAGGTGGTCTATGCCCCGCAGGTTGCCCGCACGGCCCGTGGCCACGCCGACGAGGGCGGCTTTTTTGCCGGAAAACGTGGGCTTGTACTCCCGAATGGAACAGCCGTCGAGGAAGAGCTTGAGCGCACCGGGGAAGCCGCCGTTGTATTCGGGGATGACGTAAACAAATTTGGTGGCGGGCAGCATGTACTCGTCTTGCAGGGCAGTGAGGCTGGGCGTTTGCTGGCCTTTGTCGTACATATCGGGATGGAACCAATCGTGGGCGATATTTTCGAGGGCCAGCAGCTTGACTGGTTCATTGGCTTTTTCGGAAAGCAGCTTGAAATAGTGCTTCGCAAAATGGAGTGCCTCGCTGTTTTGGCGGTTGGTGCCGGATATGACGGTTATCATGTTTGAAGGAAAATTGAGCTTGCGAAATCCCGACCAAAGGTCGGGGTGGTAAAAAGTAAAAAGGGGAAAGTGAAAAGTAGTGAAAATACTGCCTTCCCTTGATTTTTCCTGCCTCAAACAATGAATCGGAGCAATGGTTTTGCCAAGCACTTCAAACAAATCAAACGCATCGAAAAAATCGAACAATCCTTACCATTCCAAGCCCGGATAGGCCCTTTGCAGGAACTGCATTTCGGCGAGGATGAAGCCGAGGTGCTCGGAGTGGCTGCCGTCCTTGCCCCCAGATTGCATCCAGGCACCGACTGGGGCGGTGACATTGGCGGCTGCGAGCACCTCCGCCATTTTTGCCTCGATTGCTGTTTTAAGCTGGCTCAAATCAGGACAAATACCATGGCTGGCCAGTTCTTTTTCGATTTCGTTGGGCGTGGTAAGTTCGCCAGCGTAGGTCCACAGGTTGTCAATGGCTGCCTGCAATTTGGCGTGGCTGACCTCCGTGCCATCGCCGAGGCGGAGCATCCATTCGGAGCTAAAGCGGAGGTGGTAGGTGATTTCCTTCAAGGATTTTGCGGCGAAGCCCGCCAGCCATTCGTCCTTGCTTTGGGTCAATGCATGGTGCAGGTGATAGTTGTAGGCATCGAAAATGAACTGCCGGACGAGGGTGTGCGCAAAATCGCCATTGGGCTGCTCCACGAGCAAAGCGTTGCGGAATTCCCAGGCGTCACGCAGGTAGGCGTAGTCGTCCTCATCCTTCCCCAATCCTTCCAATTCGGCGACCCGCTGGTAAAGGCTGCGGGCTTGGCCCGTGAGGTCGAGGGCTACGTTGGTCAGTGCGATGTCCAGTTCCATTTCGGGGGCATGGCCGCACCATTCGCCCAAGCGGTGGCCGAGGATGAGGGCGTTGTCGGCGAGTTGTAGCAGGTATTTTATCATGGCTAGAATTGTTGAATTGTTGAATTGTTGGGTGGCTATCAGTCGAAGTGCGTGATGAAAGGGCAACAATCAAACAATTCAACAATTTTACAATCAATATTACATGTGCGACACGTTGTCGGGCACGGTGTAAAAGGTTGGGTGGCGATAGACCTTGTCCCGAGCTGGCTCGAAGAGCGGGTCGGAGTCGTCGGGGTCGGAGGCGGTGATGTGCTTGGACTCGACTACCCAAATGCTGACGCCTTCGTTGCGGCGGGTGTAGAGGTCACGGGCGTTTTCGAGCGCCATTTCGGCATCGGTGGCGTGGAGGCTACCGACATGCTTGTGGTTCAGACCGCTTTTGCTGCGGATGAATATTTCCCAAAGGGGCCATTCCTTTTTCATGGAGTTGATTGTTTGATTGTTGTCATTGTTTGATTGTTGTTAGAGGCCGAAAACAATTTAACACTCAAACAATTCAACAATTGCTTAGGCAGCCTTCACGGCAGCTTCTGGCTGGAGCTTCCGCTGTTCTTTTTTCTCGGCATGGGCCATGGCGGCTTCCCGTACCCAAGCACCATCTTCGTAGGCTTTGGTGCGGGCTTGTATGCGCTGGCGGTTGCAGGGGCCGTTGCCTTTCACGACGTTCCAGAACTCGTCCCAGTTGATTTTGCCGAAATCGTAATGGCCACGTTCTTCGTTCCAGCGGAGGTCGGGGTCGGGCACGGTGAGGCCGAGGTACTCGGCCTGTGGCACGGTCACGTCCACGAAGTTTTGGCGAAGCTCATCGTTTGATTTGCGCTTGATTTTCCATTTCGAGGCTTGGTCGGAGTGTGTGGACTCGCTGTCGTGCGGGCCAAACATCATCAGGGCGGGCCACCACCAGCGGTTGAGGGCGTCTTGGGCCATTGCTTTTTGTTCGGGCGAGCCGAAAGACATGGCCATCATCAGCTCATAGCCTTGGCGTTGGTGGAAGCTCTCTTCTTTGCAAATGCGCACCATCGCACGGGCGTAAGGGCCGTAGGAGGTACGGGTAAGCATCACTTGGTTCGTGATGGCAGCACCGTCCACGAGCCAGCCGATGGCGCCGATGTCGGCCCAGTTGAGCGTGGGATAGTTGAAGATGGAGGAGTACTTGGCCTTGCCCGTGAGCAATTGCTGGACAAGCTCGTCCCTATCTGCACCGAGGGTTTCGGCAGCAGAGTAGAGGTAGAGGCCGTGCCCGGCTTCGTCTTGGACTTTGGCTAGGAGGATGAGCTTCCGGCGTAGGGATGGTGCCCTGGTAATCCAGTTACCTTCGGGCAGCATCCCTACGATTTCGGAATGGGCGTGCTGCGAAATTTGGCGGATTAGGGTTTTACGGTAGGCATCCGGCATCCAGTCCTTTGGTTCTATTTTTACTTCATCGTCAATTTTGGACTGGAAAATCGCTTCTAAGTTTACGCTAGTCATAATTTGGTAAGGCTGAAGTAGAAAACAAAAATTTCTCTGCAAATGTAGGCGTATTTTGATTAGAGTTGCGAACAAGTGTTCGTATTTTTTTTAAAAATATTAATACTTCGCAAAATATTGAATAACCACCACCAATGCCATGCCTTGTGGCGATTCATCCCCAACAAACAAGTTGTAAACATTGGTCGATAATTTATCAAAAAAACTCAAGTATCTTTTGCGCATACATCATACGTTTATATATTTGTCTTCAATTTTCCACCCAATCGATGAAAGTGAAAAGCTCATCACTCAATAGGCTTACGCAGTGTTTGAGAATGCTTACCTAAGATTTACAAATAACCAGATAAGGCAATTTTCAACGCTCTACCCGAACGATGGCAAGCTCATGTTCATTAGGCGTTATTTGAAAAATACAACAATATGGTAGCGTAGGCCTGTTTGCTTGGCCTATGTTTGCCACTGCCTGTAAAAAAACCAATCGCACCGCAATTTTTTTGTTAATCAACAAACACCTAAACAATGAAAATACAGGAAGCGACCCAGGTAGAGATGGTCAACCAAGTAGCTTACTATTTGAGGCAGGCTGGTATCATTCACTTGAGTATGGACAACGCACCAATGCCCGATAGGAGGATTGTCCATTTAAACGGAAAAGAGGTCATTAATTTTTCTTCTTGCAACTATGTTGGGCTAGAAACCGATGAGCGGCTAAA
>JALOMF010000408.1 GCA_025455635.1 Saprospiraceae bacterium
TTGCCCGGCGATTTCATCCAAATCGAAGGCATGGAGCGGCTGGCCCAGTTCGTGGAGGATGAAATTGGTGATGTCCACGATATTGCTGATGGGCCGCACACCGACGGAAAGCAGCCGTTTTTTCAGCCAGTCCGGCGACTCGCCGATGGTCACGCCCTTGATGACCACGCCTGCGTAGCGGGGACAAGCCTCGGTGTTTTCTACGACCACTTGTATAGGGATGAGGGATGAGGGATGAGGGATGAGTGGGGCCACGGCTGGCATTTTCACGCCATCTTTTTGCCCAAACTGCACTTGCAACGCAGCGGCCAGATCCCTCGCCACGCCAAGGTGACAAGTGGCGTCGGAGCGGTTCGGCGTCAGGCCGATTTCATAGACCACGTCTTTCTCTAGCTTGAAATAGTCCCGGCCTGTGGTGCCGACGGGTGTATCCTCCGGCAGCACGAGGATGCCGCTATGGTCTTCCCCCATGCCAAGTTCGTCGGCGGCACATATCATGCCCTGCGATTCTTCGCCCCTTATTTTGCCGAGTTTCAGTGTGATTGGCTCGCCAGTGGTGGGGTAGAGCGTGGTGCCGACCGTGGCCACGAGTACCCGTTGCCCAGCAGCCACATTGGGCGCTCCGCAAACGATTTGCAGCAATTCCCCAGTGCCGAGGTCCACTTTCGTGAGGCTGAGCTTGTCGGCATTGGGGTGCCGCCAGCACTCCTTCACCTCCCCCACAACGACGCCTGCTAGCCCGCCCTTGATGCTTTCCACTTCCTCCATGCCCTCTACTTCGAGGCCGAGGCTGGTGAGCAGGTTCGAGATTTCCTCCGGTGCGAGGTCAATGTCTAGGTATGTTTTGAGCCAGTTAAGCGATATGGTCATTTTTCTAAATTTGAAGGGGCGAAGATAGGAAAAAACAGAAACGCCGATTCGGAACTCCGAATCGGCGTTTCTGATGAGGGTATAGAAAGCGAATTAGAACAGTCGGTACTTTTGAACCTTAAATTTTAGCTTGCTTGTAAATAGCCGAAACGCCCAATTTCAAGTCAAACCGCTCCAACTCAATGACGTCTTCCGGTTCGGTGAAATAACGGGTTGTCCAGTTGCCGTCATCCAATTTCAAATGCAATTCAATCCAAATATCGTCTTGCGAAATGATGAGATAATACCACAAGCTTGGAATCTTAAAATACTCCTTTCGCTTTTTGACCCGGTCACGGTAGCTGGAATCTTCTGAGGCTACTTCTACCAGTAAAACCGGATGTTTTACGATGTATTCATGTTCGTCGTCAGAAACTGGTGCAACCACCATGTCCGGGTAGCGGTAAATCCCATTTGGCAGCACTTCGGCTTTTACGTCAAGGTAAAATGCTTCATAGCCGTGTTCCAACAGGTGGTCGTCCATGAGCTTGACCAGTGTTTTGGAAATCCGGTTGGCTTTTTTTGCTTCTCCAGCCATAGGTATGAGTTGTCCATAGTAGTATTCATGCCGAACCTCAGCGTGCTTTTCCAGTTCCAGCCATTCTTCCACGCTGAACTGTCGGTCGGTAATATCCAAAGCTCCTATCGTCATTCGATTCAAGTTTCTACAAAGTTAAAAATAAAACCCAAACCACTGCCTCTAGCTGCAGTAAAAGCTAGCATCCTATCCGCCGATTCGATACCGAAGCTGATGGACGAGTTGGCGTTTCCCCACTCAAAAATACCTTGGCGAAACCGCCTTCCGCAACTGCTCCATTTCCACCTCCATGTTTTCAGGGTGTTTCACGGTGAAATTCAGCGAAACGGTCTTCACCTCGCCCGGCTGCAGCGTCAAGTCCCAGACCAATTTACCCGTGTTCTCAATGCGGCGGGCACCGGAGATTTCCTTGACTTCCACGCTGATTTCCTTGACCTCCGAGATGGGCACTTGGTCTTGCAACTCGATGGAAATGGGCTGTTTATGGTTGTTCTTTACCGAAATTTTCCACGAAAAAGAGGAAAACTTGTTGCCGCCGAGGAACTGCTTGCGGCTGTATTCCTTCACTTTTTCCCGCTTCACGAGCACGTTGGCGTCCCTGCCCAGCGACAGTTCCAGCGTATCGCTGAGGATGTGGGGATTGAGCTGTGCCATGCCGATGAAGTTCTCCTTCCGATAGACGTTGACCGGGCCAGCGATGAGGTCGAGCTTTTCCCAGCCCGTCACTTGCGCCAGCAAAAAAGCATCCTTGTCGAGCTTGGGCACGGCGAGATGCTTATAGGTGGCCTCCAATTGCTGCTCCATGATTTCGATGGAATAAGGCTTGCTGTCGGCGGGGATGGTATAGGGCGTCGGGATGTCGAAGTCGGTGCTCAGTTCCGAGATTTCGATGGTCTCGAAGGCGATTTGTGGCTCCGGCGAAACGGGTGCCCCCGATGCGGCCTTACCTGCACCATCATATCGAATGTTCGGGTTCAGGTCATGCAAAAAGCTGTAATTCTGCGACTGCTGGTTGATATCCAACTGCGCCCGGCCCTGGTACTGCCCCTTTAACATCCCCATATCTGCCATTTGGGGCATGTTCCGCAAGGCCCAAGTCTGCAACTGCGGCTGCCCGGCACCCTGGTAGGGGTCGGCGGTGGAAAGGCGGAGCGTGACGTTGTTCCAATCAATGCCCGAATCGTTGAAGGCCAGCGCCCGGTATTTCAGCTTGACGGGTTCGTTGATATTGGTGGACATCAGGTCATAGACAGGCGACCAGCCCGCATTGTCCACCACATAGCGCAGCTTCATCTCGCTGCTGGTGCTGGCCTTCACCTCTATGTCCACATACACTTCGGAGGTGGGGCGCCTGCCCTCGTTCGATTGACCAATCTGCCCCATGAGCCTCTTCTGCGTGACCTCCATCTCCGTGATTTTACGCTGCAAGCCCGTCAGCGTCGCATTCAGTTCCTTGAAACGGCTCCGGTAAAAATCCGCCGCCTTGGCCAGTTGCTCCACGGTCAATGCCTGTTCTTTGCCCGTGAGCACTTGGTTCTGCGTGAGCAGGTCCCGCTCTTTTTCGTAGGCCGCTTTATCGTCCGACAATGCCTGCCGCTGTGTGGCCAGTACGTTGATGGAATCTTGCAGCAGCTTGGCCGCCGGACTGGCCTCGCTTTCCCGGAAGAAATTGGTCTTGGTGGTCACGCTGAGCAGTTGAACGCCGTTGGTGGCGGTCACCTGCACGCTCTGCGGGTTCAGTTTCGGCGAAAGCCCTGTGAAGATGACCCGCTGGCGGCCCGCCTTCAGGTTCAGGCTGCTGGTCTGTATCAGCTCCGCCCCCTTCAGGTGAATGGTGATGCTGGTTGGCGTGGTTTTCAGCAGGGTCTCGGGCAGTTGCGCCCAGCCCTCCAAGGCGATGAGCAAAAAGCCGGCACTGGCGAGGATAGCGATGTTTTTCATGAAAATGGATTTGATGGTGAATGAAAAGGTGAAGGTAACGGGGGTTTATAACGCAAGGGATGCGGGGGGTGGTGTTTTTGCATAGGGGTGGGTGGGGAAAGAAACCAATGATTTGGGGGAATCGGCGTTTTTGCACACTGGAAATTTTGAAAATAACCCGTAGTTTTGTACCAATATAAACAATAGCCATGACTACAATTCCAGTCCAACCCGGTGCAAGGGCAGCCATGAATGAAATCCTGCATGGTGTTTCCGAATGGGATACGCCCGACCTGGAGAATTTTTTCCACCAAGTGGCCCACCTGCTCGCCAAGCGAAAAGCACCCAGCCTTGCAAAACGGGAAGCGGAACTTCTCCTGAAAATCAGCGAGGGATACCCTGTTGAATTGCGCAAAAAATACGACGCCCTTGCCAGCAAAATGCAGGACAAAGCAATCTCACCCGACGAGCGCCGGGAAGTCCTCACCCTAACCGACCGCATGGAAGCATTGGACGCAAAGCGCCTGGAATTCCTGCTTGAACTGGCCCAACTGCGCAACATTTCCCTCGACCTGCTCCTAAGCCAACTCGGCTTGACCCCGCACGCACATGGGTAGAAAACGCCTCCCCAAGTTGATACGGCAAACCTTGGCAGAGCGGGCAAATAAGCGTTGCGAATATTGCCAATCCCGTTCCGATTGTGCCTGCGAGTCCTTTGAGGGAGGGCATGTCTTGCCCTTTGCAGCCGGAGGTTCCGATGACCTGAGCAACCTGGCCCATACCTGCCGGGGCTGCAACAGCCGACTGTCGGACAGGACCCATGCCCCCGACCCCGCCACCGGCCTCACCGTCCCGATTTTTCATCCCCGCAAAGACAAGTGGAAAGACCATTTCGCTTGGGATGAAGCGTACCTCAACATCATTGGATTGACCCCAATCGGCAGGGCAACCGTCGAAGCGCTCCAACTGAACAGGGAGGGCGTGGTGAACCTTCGCAAACTGATGAAATTGGGTGGGATTCATCCGCCTCCAACGGAGGAGGAGGGTTAAGATGCCACAGCTGCTTTCCGCAACCTGACTGGCGTGGTTTTCAGCAGGGTCTCTGGCAGTTGCGCCCAGCCCTCCACGGCGATGA
>JALOMF010000409.1 GCA_025455635.1 Saprospiraceae bacterium
CATCTTCGCCATTCCTTTCGATGGCCTCAGCACCCAGACTTGGGGCGGCACCACTTACCTCGTGCATGCGCCCATCGGTGGCAGCATGGACGCTACGCAGTACGGCGTGAACGGCGGCTGGTTCGGCATCCGTACCACGAGTGCTTTCGTTGACAAGTTCACCGACATCACTGGCAACTCCGACGAGCGGGCCATTTTCTACACCGACGGCCAGAGCAAAGAAATCAGCGAGACGGGCATCCCGAACTTCAACGAAGGTTACGCTGTGCCCAAGTTCACGAACGTGACCCGTGACGGCCAGACTGGTGCCGACCTGAACCACCCTGACACCGACTTCCCGATGTTCCGTTTGGCCGATGTTTACCTCATGTACGCCGAGGCAGTGCTGCGTGGCGGCACGGGTGGCGATGTGGCGACCGCAGTTGGCTACATCAACCAGCTCCGCAACCGGGCTTACGATGGCGACAACGGCAATATTACCGAAGGCGAACTGACCTTGGACTTCATCCTCGACGAGCGTTCACGTGAACTTTACTTTGAGGGGCACCGCCGCACCGACCTCATCCGTTTCAACCAATTCTCTGAAAATGGCGTTTGGCCCCACAAAGGCGGAACCGCCGCTGGTCAACCGACCGAGGCTTTCCGCAATTTGTTCCCAATCCCAGCAACGGAGATTTTGGCGAACCCGAAACTGGAGCAAAACCCAGGCTATTTCTAGTCGTTTTAAACAGTTTAACTAAATCAAGACATGAAAAATTTATTCAGCATACTGCTTTTAATGCTCGGTGTCAGCTTGGTTTTTTCTTGTAAAAAAGAAGAAATTGACACCAAGGAGCTTACCAATTTCCCTCCGGGGATACTCAGCGTAACCCCTTCGCACAACAGCAAGGTGGATGCAGGTGATTTTGACATCACTGTTAGATTCCTATCAGGAACGGTCTCAACATTGGCTTCGTCCACAGTGACCTTGACGGACGATGCCGGCACCGAAATGATTACCGTGACCAAGTCACTGACGGGCACACAGGATTCCATCGTGATTGATGGCGATGATTTTGGCGCAGCCACCATGCCGCTTGGCAACTACAATATCGTTGTGGCAGTTACGGACACCGAGGGCAAAACCCAAACTGTCACCGTTGAGTTTGAGATTTTCAACCTGCCCTCCGTTGGCATCATCGGCTCCGCAACGCCCACTGGTTGGGACTCGGACACCGACATGACTTGGATTGGCGGAACGACCTTTGAAATCATCATGACATTGGTGGATGGCGAGGTGAAATTCCGGGCCGACGATGCGTGGGACGTGAACTGGGGCGACGCTGCTTTCCCTTCGGGAACGGGCACTCAGGGCGGCCCGAACATCCCCGTGCCAGCTGGTGTTTGGAAGGTCACTTTCGATGCGGGGACAGGGGCTTACAATTTCGAGCGGGCTGTACTTTTGGCACAAAACATTGACAACCTCTACCTGCTAGGCTCCTTCAATAATTTCCAAGGCGGCGACTACAACTTCCTGCTGGCGATGGACAACACTTGGATTCTTGACAAAATCCTGTTGAAACCCGGCGACCTCATCAAGTTTTCGGAAGGCCCCAATTTCATGGGCGACAACTGGGGCGACAACGAGGGCGATGGAAATGCCGATTTGTTTGGCAACAACATCACTTTCGATGCGCCAGAGGGCGAGGCTTATTACAAAGTGACTTTCAACGACCAAACGCTCGACTACAGCTTCGAGTTCGTGGAGGCCTTGGCAACTTGGACATCCATCGGCGTCGTCGGCGATGCAACCCCTACTGGCTGGGACTCCGACACTGACATGAAGGACAACGGTGACGGCACTTACAGCATCATCCTGGGCCTTATTGACGGCAGCATCAAGTTCCGGGCTGATGACGGCTGGGCACTCAACTGGGGTGGCGCCGACTTCCCTTCGGGAACTGCCAATGAAAACGGCCCAAATATCCCCGTCACCAAAGGGCTTTACCGCATTGATTTCAACCCGACGACAGGTACTTACAACCTGACACCGGCCAGCATCGGCATCATCGGTGATGCCACGCCTACGGGCTGGGACTCCGATACCGACATGACCGTGGACGCCGTCAACCCTAACTTGTTGACACTCAACGGCTTCACGCTGACAGCCGCTGGCGCTAAGTTCCGTGCCAACGACGACTGGGGCTTCAACTGGGGCGCAGCCGATTTCCCCACGGGCACCGCCGTGCCGAATGGTGACAATATCGCTACCCAAGCTGGCACTTACAATATCAGCTTCAATGTTTACACAGGCGAATACTCTTTCAATTAAGGGGATTTGAGCCGAAAACAAAGGGGCTGTGCCGATTTGGTGCAGCCCCTTTTTTGTTTGAAAAATTGCATTTTTGCCCCCTAAAAATTGAAGCATGGCCACACTGGAAATTATCAAGCAATACTACAATTCCTTCAACAACAAGGACTACCAAGGGATGCTCGACCTGCTCGACCCCGACATCCGGCACGAACCCAACCAAGGCGAGCCACGCATCGGCAAGGCGCTTTTCACCGAATTCCTGCAGCACATGGAAGATTGCTACGACGAGCGGCTGACAGATATGCGCTTTTATTTGGGTGAAAATGGCAGCAGCATCGCCTGCGAGTTCACCGTCAACGGCAAATACCTCAAGGGCGAGGACGACCTGCCCGCTGCTCACGGACAATCCTACGTGTTGCCCGCCGCCAGCTTTTTGGAGGTGAAAAATGGAAAAATCAGCCGGGTGGCCACTTTTTACAACCTGCCGCTTTGGATAAAACTGGTTTCCTGACATGGCCAAACCGAGCTATCAATCTTATCGGGGCGCTGAAATCGCAGCGGTTTTCGAGCCGCTGGCAAAGCTGCGCATCGCCGTGTTCCGGGCATGGCCCTACCTGTACGAAGGCAGTTTGGACTATGAAAAAACCTACCTCCAAACCTACGCCAACTCGCCCCGTTCCCTGCTCTTCACTGCTTGGGATGGCGACGAAATGATTGGCGCAACCACCTGCATCCCGCTCTCCGACGAGACCTCGGATGTTCAGGAGCCATTCCTAAAGGCTGGCATGGATACCGCTTCGATTTTCTATTTTGGCGAGAGTATTTTGCTTGCGCAATACCGGGGGCACGGCCTTGGGCACCGCTTTTTCGATGCAAGGGAAGCGCACGCCCGGTCGTTTGGCAGCTATCGTTTCACCTGCTTTTGTGGGGTCGTGCGGCCCGCCGACCACCCCGAACGGCCCGCCGATTTTCGCCCATTGGACGAGTTTTGGCGCAAACGGGGCTACCTGCCACAGCCCACGCTCCAAAGCCAGTTCGAGTGGCTCGACATTGGCGAAGCCGCCCCCACCCCCAAGCCGATGATGTACTGGATGAAAGCCATAACTCCTTGACAATGAACCCATTAATCGCTGCAGCGCAATACCCCATCACCTACCATGCGAGCTTCAAGGCATGGGCGCTCCACGTAGAGAAATGGGTGAAAAATGCCGCCCAAAAAGGGGTACAGCTCCTCCTGTTCCCTGAGTACGGGGCGATGGAATTGGTCAGCTTATTCCCGAAGGAAACCCAAAACGACCTACGTGCGCAAGTACTGGAATTGGGCACACTGGAGGCCGATTTTTGCGGCGTTTATGCGGGTTTGGCGAGCAAGTACGGCATGGTCATCGTAGCACCGAGCATCCCGCTGCAAGTGAGTGACCGGATTCACAACCGGGCCTTTGTTTTTTCAAAAAATGGGCTGGTCGGCTACCAGGACAAGTTTTTCATGACCCGCTTCGAGAACGAGGACTGGGGCATCCATTCCGCCCCGAAACTGCTCACGGTTTTCGAGGCCGATTGGGGATGCTTCGGTATCCAGGTTTGCTACGATGCTGAGTTTGCCATCGGCACCGATTTGCTTTGCAAGGCTGGTGCAAATTTGATACTCGTACCAAGCTGCACCGAGACCATTCGTGGGGCAACCCGGGTGCATGTGGGGGCAAGGGCGAGGGCACTCGAAGGGCAGTGCTACACGGTCGTTTCACAGACCATCGGCATGGCAGCTTGGTCGCCCGCCGTGGACATCAGCTTCAGCACAACCTCGGGGTCGGCGGACACGTGCCCGTTGGAGCCGTAGCAGTGCGCGACCTCCCCGCGGACGAAGCTGAAGTCCACGACGCGGCGGATGGCCCGCAGCGGATGATCGGCGCGCACGCGCCGGTCGAGATCGACCTGATAGCTGAACAGTTCCTTCTGCGCCGAATGTACGCCCATCATGTTGGCGGGGTCAGACGTCATCCGCCGGGCGCCGTTCAATTACTCAGGCGATTTGGGCAACAGGCCCTCGAGACATGACCCCTTAGGATCGTATTGACGACGTTGCTGCCTGCCTGACTTAATCCACTTAATGCCCGCCGGTTTTTTGTGAACTTGGAAAAAGTGTTCATACTCAGGGCCAAGACGCGTTACTCGTTGTCCATCATTATCTA
>JALOMF010000410.1 GCA_025455635.1 Saprospiraceae bacterium
TACTCGGCCTCCGTGCCCAACCCGATGGTCGGTCAGCCCGGCCCCTACGCACTCACCGTCACCGACAACCTCACGGGCTGCTCCACACAGGCTGCGGTAGCCGTGCAGAGCGATACGCAGCCGCCAGTTTTCACCGTCAACAGTGGCGAAATCAACTGCCTACAAAACACCGCCAGTTTAGTGGCCGCTTCGCAAATGAGCGGCGTCAGCTACTCGTGGACCTTCCCGACGGGCGATGTGGTGACGGGGCCGTCCATTTCCACTAACATCCCCGGCGACTACGCCGTGACGGCCTTCGGCCCCAACGGCTGCACCGCCAATGCCGCCACTTTTGTGAATGAAAACGGGACGCCGCCAAGCCTCACCGCCACCGGGGGCAGCTTGGCCTGCAACCAAACTACGGCCACCCTGAGCGCCAGTTCCAACGACCCCACTGCCAGCTTCGCTTGGACGCTCCCCGATGGCACCACGGCTACAGGCCCCACGCTGCAAGCCACGCAGCTCGGCGTTTACCAAGTCGTTGCGCAAGCGCAAAATGGCTGCGATACGGAGGCGGAAGCCGAAGTAGTACAGGGCATAGAACCTGTGCTGTCCGCCCTTTTGGAGGTCACGCCGCCCAGCTGCTTCGGCATGGCCAACGGGCTGGTGGAAGTGGTGGAAGGGCTTGGCGGTTCGGCACCCTACTCGTTCAGCTTGGAGGGCATCGGCGCAGGGCAGTCGTTCACGGACTTGCAAGCGGGCGATTACCTGCTCCAAATCACAGACGCCAACGGCTGCACGGGCGACTCGCTGCTGCAACTGGCTGAACCTGTGGCGCTTGAGGCTGAAATCGGGGAAGACCGTTTTATTGCGATGGGCGAATCGGTGTCACTGACCCTTGAGACAAATATTGACCCCGCCAGCATCCACTGGTACGGCCAAGACGGCCAGCATTGGGAGGGGCTGAGTGCGCTGAACGTCACGCCGTTGAAGAGCGGCGGCTATTCAGTGGTCGTGCTGGACGAAAACGATTGCAGTGCTACCGACACGGCCTATGTTTATGTCAACGGTCAGGGTAGCGTGTATTTGCCCAACGCTTTTTCGCCGAATGGCGATAATCGGAACGACCGCTTGACGGTATTTGCGGGAGCGGATGTGAAGTCAGTCGTTTCCATGAAAGTTTATGACCGTTGGGGCGAACTTGTATTCGAGGACAAGGATTTTTCGCCAAATGACGATGACCGCGGTTGGAACGGCGAGCACGAAGGCCGCCCACTTGATGCGGCAGTTTTCATCGTGACGGCGGAGGTCGAGTTCTTGGATGGCAGCCGCAAGTTGGTGTCCGGTGATTTGGTGCTGGTGCGATGAGGCTAGGCCCGTTTGGCGAAAAATGACGGAATACTTACGAAGCTCAATACTACTGATAGGTGCAAAAAAGGTGTGGATGCTATCTTTGCGAAAAATTTGCAATGAAAAAACTCGCCTTTTTTGCCCTTTCAGCCAGCTTGCTGGCCTTCGCCTGCAACGCCACCAAGAAGGCTGGCAGCGAAAAATCCACGACCTACAACCCCGCAACCGACACGCTGCGTTTGCCGCAGGAAAAGCATTTTCGGAACGTGCGCCAGCTGACCTTCGGCGGCGACAATGCGGAGGCGTACTGGAGCTTCGACAGCAAGTCGCTTTCCTTCCAGGCCACCAACGAAAAATGGGGCGCATCCTGCGACCAGATTTTCACCATGCCCATCGAGGGCGGTACGGCAGGAGGCGTGAAGCCGCAGCAAATCAGCTCCGGCCTCGGCAAAACGACCTGCTCCTACTTCATGCCCGGCAACAAAAGCATCCTTTTTGCCAGCACCCACGGCGACGAAAGCGGCCACGGCTGCCCCCATGCTCCCCGCAGCGTGGATGGCAAATACGTCTGGGCCATTCACCAAGAATACGACATCTACGTGGCAGACCTGAACGGCAAAGTGCTGAAGCAGCTCACCAACGCCCCCGGCTACGACGCCGAGGGAACGGTGTCGCCTGACGGCAAAAAAATCGTGTTCACCAGCACCCGCAGCGGCGATTTGGAGCTTTGGACGATGAACATTGACGGCAGTGACCAGCGCCAAGTGACCAAGGACTTGGGCTACGACGGCGGTGCTTTCTTCTCGCCTGACAGCAAGAAACTCGTGTTCAGGGCCAGCCGCCCAAAGACGGCAGAAGAGCAAAAAACCTACAAGGAACTACTGGCCAAGGGCCTCGTGCAGCCCACTGCACTGGAGATTTTCACCTGCAACGTGGACGGCTCTGACCTGCGCCAAATCACGAACGTGGGCAAGGCCAACTGGGCGCCGTACATGCACCCTTCGGGTAAGAAAATCCTGTTTTGCAGCAACCACCACAGCCAGTCGGGCCGCCAGTTCAATGTGTTCTCCATCAACGTGGACGGCACCGGGCTGGAGCAAATCACCTTCGACACGGCCTTCGATTCGTTCCCGATGTTCTCCCCAAATGGCAAGTACATCGCATTCGCCAGCAACCGCAACAACGGCGGCACCAGGGACACCAACGTCTTCGTGGCGGAGTGGGTGGATTGAGGATTGGGTTTTCAAGCCCGATTCAAGATTCGATAAAAGTTTCGGTGCTTGTTTTTTGACGCTGAGGGGCGCTAATTTTTATGATTCGGTATGTTTTGGCGATTTGAATCGTGAAATTTTGCCAAAGGCAAATCAGCTAAAAAAACGTAAAAATCAGCGTCCCTCAGCGTCAAAAATAGGTGCTTGACAACGCTGTTTCATAAACATAAAAAATGGGGTTCGGCGCATGACGTCGAACCCCATTTTTTTTATAAATATTTGATAATCAGTGGCTTAATTCGCCCAAGCAGTCGTGTATTTACTCAACGACCAGCTTCTTGGCCTGAATCCTGCCCGCCACATTGATTACCACGAAGTAAACCCCGCTGCCCACGTCCAACCGCTCCCGCAATTGGAGCTGTCCGGCTGGCAATGTTTCCTCACCGAAGTCGGCGACCAAGCGGCCAAACGCATCCAGCACGGACAGCCGCACCGCTGCATTTTTTTCCAAGACCAAATCGAAGGTCACGTCGCCAGTGGTCGGGTTGGGCGAGATGGCCCATTCGAAGGGCTGGCCCTGCACAAGTTCCTCTGTATCAGTGTAATAGCTTGGCTGAACAACAGGTTTGTCGGTGTAAAGCCGGTATTCGCCTGCGGCAAAACTGAGGGCCTCGGCGGGGTTCTCCACGTTGAGGCTGTCCCCCGTGAAGTACTCGTACCACCAGCCCGTGTGCTGGAAATTGGGGACGATATTGCTCGGTGTCACATTGAAATTGCCCAGCACCAAAGCGTTCATGTCGGGGTGGTTCAGGTGGATGGTTTTGAGGAAGGTATTGGTCGTCAGGAAGAAATTATCGGTGCGGAAGGTCTCGTAATTGGTGCGCAGGAGGTTCATCTTCCGCACGATGTTCCAGAGGTCTAGGCGGTCGGGGTTGGCCATGTAGTCCCAGCGCACGGGCTTGGGCGATAGGCGGCAGTTGGGGCTGATGGTGCCGTCTTCACAGTGGTTGATGGAGTAGTCGTAGCCCATTTCGAAGAACTGCCAGAGCATTTTGGGGCCGGGTATGCTGAGGTAAAGCACGCTGGTCAGCTCCGAGCGGTCGAGGGCGGTGGGCAGTTGCCTGATGTTGTAGCTGCCGGAACTGTTGCCGTTGTTGAGGTTGTCGAACATCATGCGCTCCTCGTCGTGGCTTTCCATGTAGGCGATGAGGTGCGGGTCGGCCCAGCCCTTGGTCTGGTAATTGGCCTGTGCAAAAGTGCTGGCGTAGCCCATCGAGGCATCCAAGAACTGGTTGCTGATGCCAGCACCGCCCCAGAGCATGCAGCCGTAGTCGCTCAGTTCTTCCTCCTCGGTATTGGCGGCGAAATGCTCCAGGATGACGTAGGCCGAGTCGTCAACGGCCCAAGCTGCGTCGGCGTAGTCCTTCAGCGTGGCGATGCGGCTGGCGTCGTAGGCGAAGGCGTCGAAAGTCCCGGTGGTGTTCTGCGTGAGGCCCTTCGAGAGGTCGAAGCGGTAGCCGTCCACGTGGTACTCGCTGAGCCAGTGCTGTATCGTTTTTTTCACATAAAACTTGGTGGCGGCGCTCTCGTGGTTGAAGTCGAAGAACACGTTGAAATCGTGCGTGGCTTCTTGGTTGAGCCAAGGATTGTCGGCGGCGGGCCTGAAATTGGCCTCGTCCCAGTAGAGCATGCAGAGCGGGTTCTTCTCGTGGGCATGGCTGAACACCACGTCCAGAATCACGGCGATGCCCCGGCTGTGGCACTCGTCCACGAGGGTTTTGAAGGCTTCGGGCGTGCCGTAATATTTGTCGAGGGCGTAGTGGTAGGTAGGGTTGTAGCCCCAGCTCAGGTTGCCGTCAAACTCATTGACGGGCATCAGTTCGATGGCGTTGATGCCGAGGCGTTGCAGGTAGTCGAGCGTGTCGGTCAGGGTCTGG
>JALOMF010000020.1 GCA_025455635.1 Saprospiraceae bacterium
ATGGGCAGCCGGGTGAAGGCGAAGATGCCCCAAACGGCCAAGGCCAAGGTGCCGAGGGCGACGATGGTTTTGTTTTTTATGGAGAAAGAAATAATGGAATCAAGCATAAATTGATTGCGGATTTCGGATTGCGGAATGCGGATTGGGGGCCGGAAGTCGGCAAGGGAAAGGGATTTTCTACAACGAAAGGGATGGCGCAAGCCAATCAACACTTTGGGCTAAGCTCAAAATGTCAATCAATGCGGCGACAATCCGAAATCCGAAATCGAAAATCCCTGACTGCCGTCAGGCAGGCGTAATCAGATGGCTCGTGGCGGCTGCCAGATGTCGCTGGGAAGGGAAAAATCGTAGGATTGGTCTTGGAAAACGGGGCGGCTGGCCTCACCGATGGTGGGAAGGGCGGGCGAGTGAATTTGCAGGTGTTGGAAGGCGACCAAAATGGGCGCATGAAGGTGGTCGCAATGCTCCTTGCCGGGCAGTTTGGAGTGGTCGTGGTCGGTTTGGTGCTGCGCAAAGCCCTCGCCGTAGTGCATTTTCCAGAATTGGAAAAAACCGATGCCGGGCGTTTCGGCTTGGTGCTCTTTGAAGTGTTCGAGCAGGCCGGGCAGCTTCGCCAATTCCTCCTTGGCCTGGGCGGGCACGAGGGCACCGAACAGGAACAACACAAGGAGGAATTTGGCGATGACGTTTTTCATTGCGGAGCAAATATAGTAAAACAGTGATTTTTATCAATCAACTTATTCCGTCACGATTACTTTTAGACTAGCCGTTTCATCTGGCGTTTTCAAGCTGACGAAATAAGCGTTGCCAGCCTTCAATTTCGTGCTGCTGCTGCGGTAAATATTCTCGCCTAATTCCAAGTCCGTCAGCGTCCCTTTTTCCAAAACAGCCCCGTTGGCCTCCGTCAGCGTCCACTGCACGGGCACGATTTCCTTCAGGTTAAATTTTACCGAAAACTCACCGTTGTTCGGGTTGGGAAACACCTGCATGTGCAAGCTGCTACGGCTTTGGGCATTGACCTGGTGGGTGGCCGAGGTGCCGCTTTTCACCACCGATACCTTGTAAACCTGGCTGCTGGCAGTGCTCTCCGTGCCCGTGTTTATCCAAAAAACATTCGGAGCCGAGCTGGCGATGCCGCCGTAGATGTAGCCGACGAAGCTCGTGCCGTCGGGCAATTCGTCCAATTTCAGTACGCCATTTGGGAACATGGGCAGCCCCTCATTGGGGATGAACTCCGAGCTGGCGCCCAACAAATCGGGCATTTCCACGGGCAGTTTGTACTCCGTCATGAGGCCGTCGGCGTCCCTCGTCACACGGGCGATGGTGCGCACAAAGGGCACGTTGTTGTCCTGTACAAGCACACCGAGGCTGTCGTAAAACTGGGCGATGCCACCAAAGAAAACCGTGTGCATCTCGTTTTGCGAAGCGGAATAAAGGGGCAAAAAGGCGCAGTGGTAATGGTTGTAATATTGTGAAAAATCGTTGTTCACCGAGTAGCCGCTACTGTCCACGTTCACGCAGTTGAGGTAGGGCAGGTCCACCGTTTTTTGAAAAACGCCGGAGAAGGCCGTCAGTCCCTCCTGCCCATTGGGCATGATTTGCGGCGCAACGTTGTAGTCCCGGCGGTGCAGGTTATCGGCATCAACAATGGCGGGCAGGTGGGCCACGGTCAGCGTCGTGCCATCGTCCAACAGCTTGAATTTTCGGATGGCGTCGGTATAGGTTTGCGTGAAACTGGGGCCGTTCATCGGGTTGTACCGCCCGTCGAAGCGCTGGCCGCCTGTGAGGTAGAAGGTGTCGTAAACCTTGTTCAAATGCCCGCCCGTGACGGCGAACTGCGCATCGGTTTTTTGCCTGAAAAAACCAGCAATCGGCGCTCCTGCGATGATGGCCTCCACGACGCCCGGTACGTCCACGGCAGTCAGTTTGTCGTAAGTCACGTGGTCGCCAGCGGTGGCGCTGTAGCCGTAGCCGCCGACGAGGTAGAGGTGGTCGCCGTCCTGCGCAAATTCCATGTTCGTGGAACTCAACTGCTCTTGCAAAGGCACGGGCAGCGAGGCCAGCGGGGCCGTCCATTTTTGCTGCGCAACGGGGTCTATCACGATGAGCGAGGTGTTGTGCCCCGCCACGTCGAAAGTAGCCCAAGGCTGGCGGCGGTGCAGCCCGTCGAGCCGCCCGCCTATGATGAGCCACTTGCCCTCGTGCTGCGCAAAGGCATAGGACTGTATCCCGCCCACGTTGGGGATGTTCACGGGTTCGAGGTGGATACTGAACGGGGCGTTTTGCGCAGCCAAAAGAAAGGGGAACAGTAAAAAAATAATGGCCATTTTGCTGGGGTTTTGCTTCGTGAAATTGATACTGACTTGCATGGCTGATTGATTTGTTGATGATGTTTTTGAGCGGTAAAGTTGGCGGCATTGCTTCGCCGAAACCGTAACGAAAGTCACATAAAACAAGCGGGCTGGGACTGCCCCAACCCGCTTGGCGGAGGTTAATCGTCGTCGCCTTCCGATTGTTTGGCCGCCTCGTTGCCATTGGCTTCATTGCCTCCGGCAACGGCGGCCCCGCTCCTGATTTCCGTGTGGCGAATTTGCCCACCGAGGTAGCCTGTGCGGGCCATTGCCCCGAAAGTGGCCAGACTGAGCACCGTGGCCACCAGCACCAGCGGCTTTGATAGGGCATCTTTCCCCCTTCCCATGACCAGGGTCACGAGCGAGAGCAGGCCTAGCGCCTCCATGAGCCAGATGGCCACGGAAGCGGCCTCTTCGTGTTCCTCGATGAGGGCTTCTGAAACGCCTACGATGCCTTCTACGGATTCCTCGGCTGGCTCGCCTGTGAGGAATACGGGGATGGCGGTTGCGGCCATGAAAGCCCAAGTCCAAAGGGCGGTTTTCTTAACTTGTTCGGATGACGTGAGGTAGCCGTAGGCCATCACGCCCACGCCCAACAGCGACCCGATGATGGGGAAGTGGTTGAGCAACAGGTGCAAATGCGTTGCGTCCATTGTTGATATGTTGTGTTGGTGAACTTGTTGAATTGGGCAATTGGGCATGGCCAATCCAGCTAGCTCAAGCAATTTTTAAAAATGATGGTTGGATAAAAACGGAGAGGCCTAGCAGCTTCGGGGCGGCTGCCAGATGTCGGTGAGGAAAGATTTCGGAGCAGCTTGGTCTTTGAAAACGATGGGCTGAGTGCCGATTGGAACAGCTTGCAGGATAATTTCGATGGGCTTCGGCAAGACGACGGGCACGGGGGCGTGTAGGTGGTGGTCGCCACTTTTCATGGGCAGCTTGGAATGGTCGTGCGCCGAGCGGTGCTGGGCGAAGTCATCGCCGTAATGCAGCTGGAGGTAATCCACAAAACTGGTGGTTGGGTGCTGGGATTTGTGCGCTTGGAAATGTTGTAAAAGCGCAGGCAGCCGGGTCAATTCCTCTTGCGCCTGGCCAGGAACGAGCATCCCGAACAGAAAAAGGAAAAGGAGGAAATATGACCGGATTTGATTTTTCACAAGTGCAAAGGTCGGAATAAACAGGAGGTGGCCTCGGTGACATAAATCACCACGGGGTGTAAGGTTTTGTTAAAATTATGGGATTTTGACAAAAAAAGAGGCTGTATCATAAGTCTGTTCAGAACCTTCCCTGCCGACAGACAGAAAAGGCGCAACTGACTTGCGATACAGCCTCTTTTTTTCAGAAAAAGAAGTATTACTTCATCGTTTCCAGCGCCCCACCGAAGGACACCTTCACCACTTTGGCAACCTTGTCGGCCACCAGCGAGGGGATGGCCACATCGTAGTCGGCCAGCGCAAGCGTGAAATTGGTCTGTGCGCTCACCTTGCCGCCCTTCACGGTGATGGTAGCGGGCGCTGTGACGGGCTTCGTGACGCCGTGCATGGTCAGGTTGCCAGCCACACTGATATTGTAGGTGCCATCTTGCTTAAAGTTCACCTTTGACTGGTCGGCGATTTTTCCCTTGAAAGTGGCCTTCGGGAACTTGGTGCTCTCCACATAGTTCTCGTTGAAGTGCTCCTGCATCAGGGCCTTCTCGAACTGGAAGCTCTTCATCAGCACGGCAGCCTCCACGGCGCCCGTGCCAGCGTCAATCACGAGGGTGCCCGTGTTGGTCTTGGCGTCCACTTCCTCCAGCGATTTGTTGGAGGTGGCGTCAAAATGCACATTGGCATTTTTGGTGAAAATGCGCTGCGCAGACAGCAGGATGGGTGCGCCAATCAGGATGGCCAAAACGGCTAATTTCAAATTTTTCATTTCAATATTTTTTTTGTGAAAACAGCATTTGGGGGACATCCCTCGCTGTTCAGCTTGTTAATGACGACAAATTAACGCCTTGGGAACAGGATGCAGTCTTAAAGAAATCCTAATGTTCCCCTGAACGGGAATTTCAAGTGGCCGAGCAGGGCGTCTTCCCTCATTTTTCCGTATTAAAGTGTAAATACCCTCGAAACGTTGAAGCCTAGCCGGAAGCCTTTGTCGCCCCAACTGTCGGTGGTGCGGGTGTAGAACTGGTTTTCCGTCAAGCCTGCTGAGTTGGTGAAGTGCATCTGGAATACGTGGCCACCCGTCTCAATATCAATGCCGATGCCGAAGCTGTCATAGTATTCCGTGCTGGAGTAGTCGTTGACCCGCCAGCCGTACTCGGCGGTGATGGCCATGCGCCTCGTCACCTTGTAACGCACGGCAGTAGCGATGATGAAGGCGTCGTTTTTATCGCCCAAGTTTTCGGCTAGGTTGACGTGTACGAGCGTCGGGGCTATTTGTAACGAGAAGTCGTCGTTGAACTTGCGTCCGACCATCACTTGGTGGCAGTTCGAGACCCGATGCTTGAACTTGGCGTATTTGTCCACATCGGGTTGGCCGTCGTTGGCATCGTTAACGGCAGTGAAGTACCCAGACGAAAACAGCGTGACGCTCACGGGTGCGCCCCCGTTCTCGCCCTGCCGGATGAGGCGGTACTTGGCAAATGCGTCGTAGATTTTATCCAAGTTGGAGCGGCCAATGCCAACGTTGAGGCGTCCATCGTAGCTGTACTCGAAGCTGAGGCGGATGTTGGCCGGGCCATCGAGGCCCCAGAAGTTGTAGCCCCCGTCGTTGAAGGTGCTGAAACGGTGGGCTATTCGGAAGTCGAGTGAGCGTTTCCCCGGCACTTCGAGGGTATGGAAGTTGATGAGGCGTGTGCCTTTGAAGGTGGCAATGGCGAAGCTTTTCTCGGCCGTTGGCTCGCCGATGGCGTCCAAGAGGCTAGGCTCGTCTTGTGCGGTGGCTTTTGAAAAAATCGAGGCCAGCAGGAGTAGAAATATAGTTAATTTATTTTTCATAAAGTTCTAATTGTCAGCGATTTGTGGAATGTGTGCGTTTTTTTAAGGAAAGAAGAAACTGCGAGGGAGGCGAGGTACACTCCTTTTTGCCTTTTGCCTTTCTCCTTAATTGTCTGGCGCACCATCTGCGACCCATTGCTGTATGTCCTGAATGGTACAGTCATCCATCTTGCTGCTGCTGCCACTGGGCATCCGTGAGTTCGTGGCCACACCATCCCAAGTAACTGAGCTGACAAGCTTGCCATTGTCGGCTACGGCTTTTACGCCTTCGTAGCTGTCTAAATCGGCATCATTGAAGTTGCCAACGGCGTGGCATCCCGTGCTTAAAGAGCCACAGCTAGATTTCATGAGTGGCTCGATGTCGTTGGCGAAAGACACAGCGGAGGTGTCGCATCCAGCCGGGTCTGGTGGGTAGAGCTCCTCGAAATTATCGTAGGCACAGCCGCTCATCATTGCCAAGAGCAAGAGCGCAGCGGAAAGACCAAAAACAGTTTTTTTCAACATGGTATATTTTGATTTGATTGTTTGAATGACATTAGGCAAGCCTGTAAATCATTGGCGAAGGTAAAAAAAGGAGTAGTTCAGTTGCATGTAATCATGCCGAATGACGGCTCGACAACCAAAGCATGTTCCTAAATACGTCAAGAAACTAGGCTTGGTTTTTTAACATAGCTGAGAGTGTCACCTAGTTTGCAGGAGTATTTTAAAAATAAATATTTAGACTTGCCTAAAAATAAAATAATTTTGTGCTAAAATTGCGTCATACACATGGAGACACTTACCCAAGCAGAAGAGAATTACCTCAAAGCAATCTTCAAAATAACCGAAAAAGAAGGCAAATCGGCCAGCACCAACGCCATCGCCGCTGTGATGAACACCTCGGCGGCCTCGGTGACGGACATGCTGAAACGCCTTGCTGGCAAGCACCTCTTGCACTATGAAAAACACCGTGGCGTCGCCCTGTCGGAGCGGGGCAACGAACTGGCCACCAACCTCGTTCGCAAGCACCGGCTTTGGGAGGTTTTTTTGGTGAAAATGCTCGACTTCTCCTGGGACCAAGTGCATGACATCGCCGAGCAACTGGAGCATGTGCAGTCCGAGGAACTGGTGGAGCGGCTGGACGCCTACTTGGAGCGCCCACAGTTCGACCCGCACGGCGACCCGATTCCCAACGCCGAGGGCAAGATGGCCACCCGCAAGCAGGTGCTGCTATCGGCACTGGCCCCCGGCGATGCTGCCTTGCTGGTGGGCGTGCAGGAGTCAACGGCCACGTTCTTGCAGTACCTCGACCGGATGCGCCTGTCGCTGGGCACTGGGCTGCGGGTGAAGGAGCGCTTCGACTACGACGGCTCCATGAGCATCTTGCTCAACGGCAACGAAGAAATTACCATTTCCCATAAAGTTTGCGAAAACCTGTTTGTACAGAAATCCAAATGAAAGCCAGCCTCCGTCGGTCCATGCACTGGCGGGGGCTTTTTATGAAAAACACTTTTGAAACATGAAAAAACGCCTAACCATCCTGATTTGCCTATCGGTTGTGCTATCCGCCATTGCGCAGCCGCCGCAGAAAACGGTCGTGGCCACGGCCTCCATCTTCGCCGACATGGCCGAGAACATCGCCGGGGGGCACGTCACCATCAAGTCCATCGTGCCCATCGGTGGCGACCCGCACATCTACGAGCCTACCCCTGCCGATGCCCGCCTCGTGGCCAGCGCCGACCTCATCCTCAAGAATGCGCTCACTTTCGAGGGCTGGCTTGACCAGCTCATCGCCAGCGCCAACACGAAGGCCAAGGTCGTGACCATCACCGAGGGCGTGGAGGCCATTCATGCTGCCCACAAAAATTCCAGCGACCCGCACGCTTGGATGTCGGCGGCCAATGGCCTGATTTATATCGAAAACATCAAGAATGCCCTCGTGGAACTGGACCCTGCCAACCGGGAAGTGTACGAGTTCAACCACGGCGTGTACCGCAAGCAGTTGGAGGAACTTGACGCCTATATTTTCAACGAAGTGAAAAAAATACCGGAGTCACGCCGCATCCTCATCACCTCGCACGATGCCTTCGAGTATTTTGGCAAACGCTACGGCCTGCGCTTGGAGTCGGTGCTGGGCATTTCCACCGATGCCGAGGCGCAGACCTCCGACATGCAGCGGCTCGCCAAGGTCATCCAAGAGAGCGGGGTGCCAGCGGTTTTCATCGAGACCACTGTGAACCCTAAGCTGCTCGAACAAATCGCCGCCGACAACAAGGTGCGCATCGGTGGCAAGCTGTTTTCCGACTCTATCGGCGAGGCGGGCAGCGATGCCCCCAGCTACTACCAGATGCTGAAATACAATTGCGATACCGTGGTGAAGGCGCTCGCTGCCGCTGATGGCGGGGCCGAGGAAAACGGGGCAGGGGAGGGCAGCACCAGTTGGGTGATGTGGGCCTTGCTTGTGCTGCTGCTGGTGGGCGGCTTTTTGTTTGTGGCAAAAAAAATGAACGGCTGATGGGGGATTTGCTGCCACTGCTACATCCAATTATTGCGCAAGCGGTTAAGTAAAGCTTAAATCGGGGCGGTTTTTGTGGAGATGCCTTGCGCTGTTGCCTCCTTTTTTTGCTTGGCTCGGTTTTTAACGTTTTTCGTAAAACAAAACCGGGCCTCGCCGGCGTTTTAATCAAAATCTCAGCACATGAAGTCCATTTCCACTTTTTCCAGGTTTGCCATGCTCCTTTTGCTGGTCGCAGCCTTCGGCTGCAACAAAGATGACGACGCACTCCCAGCCGACCTCACCAAGTTTTACCGCATGAAGACCTTCGAGGTGGGCGTGGTGCCTTCCGAGCGAATGGTGCAGGTGCTTTTCCAAGTCACCAATTACGAGGGCAAGGGCGTATCTTCCCTTCAAGAAGCGGATTTCATCGTCACCGAAAACAAGGGCAAGATTGACTCCGAGGCCGACCTGCGAGTGGGCATCAGCTCCATTCCCTTTGAGCTGAAAACCGTGCTGCTGCTCGACATTACCCGCAGCGTGGAGGGCATGGTGCCTCAAATAAAAGCGGCGGCCCGTACCCTGGTCGAGAAAAAACTGCCGGAGCAGCAAATCGCCATTTACACCTTCGATTCGGAATCGCACGAAGTGCAAGCGTTTACCAAAAACAAGCAGGAACTGTACGATGCCATTGACGACATACCCGAAACGGGCCTCGTCAACTCCACCAATATCTACGGTGCGGTGATGGATGTGGCCAGCCTTTGGGAAGACAATTACACGATTGACGGCATCGTGGATGGCAGCATGGTCATCTTCACCGATGGGCGGCACAATGCCTCGCAGACCATCGAACTGTCGGATGCGCTCGGTGCGCTCGGCACCCGCCGGGCCTACGTGGCCGCACTTGCCAGCCCCGACCTCGACGAAGCTGCCCTGAAAGCCCTCGCCAACGAGCCTGACCGCTACTTCAAGGCCGACGACTCGACGGGGCTGGAGCAGATGTTCACCAGCATCCAAGAGGAAATACAGAGCTTGTCCAACAGCATCTACTTCCTTTACTACCAAAGCCCGATTTCCGACCCGACGCCGTTTTTGAACGAGCTGACCATCGAAATCAAGGACAATATCAACAACAGCGACGACG
The DNA here is from genome assembly GCA_025455635.1 of Saprospiraceae bacterium. GTDB lineage: Bacteria > Bacteroidota > Bacteroidia > Chitinophagales > Saprospiraceae > UBA6168. The sequence continues at coordinate 8,953 of JALOMF010000020.1, forward strand.
GCCAACTGCTGGAACTGTTCAATAGCGAGGGTTTTGGGAATTGAGGGTGCTATGTTTTAAAATAAAAGACGGCCTACCGGAATTGCTCCGGTAGGCCGTTTTCATTTTTTTGGCTTGGGTTGCCCTATTCACCGCCATCGGCTTTTGCAACTTCAATGGTATAATTCCCACAAGCCTTGCCTTGCTCATTGCCCATGTCCGCATCAAAACGGTAGTGAATGCCGCCGTAAATGCGGGACTCGGCAGCTTCCTTCGCCCAGTTGTCGAACTTCGCTGCTTCGGCAGGGAAGAAATGCCCCAGCACAGTCGCTGCCGCTGCTGAAAAAGTAGAGTGGCCGGAAGTATAGCTAGGGAAGTTCGGTGTGCCGAGTATGGTCTTGAAGCCCGGAACGGCCTGAATGGGCCGTGCATAGTGGTAGTAATACTTGGCATCCCAGCAGCTGATGCCTGCATCCATGATGGCCATGTTCATGTAAGCCAAGGTACGGGCTGCCCGTAGTGGGTTGAGCTTGTAGTTCACTATTTCATCACAAGCGAAGCGGTTCCAGTGGCCCGGCGGGGTGTAGGTGCTGGGGCCGTCCGACCAAAAGTTTGCGATTTTCCGCTGTTCCTGGGTCAAGTTTTTGCTGATTTCCTTTATCTCCTCGGCATCTTTTAGGAACTCCGCCGAACCGGGAGCAGGTGGCACGGGCGGGCGCACGGCCTCTACGTTGGGGATGCACCAAGGCTTTACACGGCCAAAGAATGGCGCAATGCCCACGGGCCTAACGGGTGATTCGAGGTTATCCCATTGCCAGCCAAACCTTGCCTTTGCAGCGACCCGGAGGGAATCAGAGATGGGCTTGGGTGTCTGTGCGGCCTTCATGCCGTCCGACCCAGCACGGGTGAGGAACTTGCCTGCTACGCCCCGGCCCAGCGAGTCGCCCCAAACGATGTCGCTTTCCGTGCTAATGCCTGCCCATTGCAAGCTATTGAGGTGTTCTTCGGCCAGTTCAGCGATATAATCCTTTTCGAGGGGGAACATGGCCGTGAGTATGCGCTTCGAAACGGCAGCCACCACGGCGCCATCTGAGGGGTAGCCCGGCAGGTCGTTCTGCGGCAGGTGCGTACTGATGCTGGCGTCCGTCTTGTAAGCAGCAGGGCGGTTGTACGCATATTTGTAGTGCCATGCGGCAATGAGTGCGTCGAACTGCGCCGTGCTCCAGTAGGCGAACATCCGGCAGGCATAGGGCGGGTGTGCGAACGGGAAATTGGGGATATTGCCCGGATTGGCGGGGTCTGGCGCAGCGTAAGTGCCATCGGGCTTGGGAGGTGGTGGCAGGTTGTACTTGGCCGCAAGGTCCCTTGCGACTTCGTTCCAGCGCACGAGGCCATCGCCTGACCAGTAGGCTACAGCCTTCCTTTGGTCAGCGCTTAGGTCGGAGGATGCGGCCTTGAGGTCGGCCAATTCGGCCAGGTAGGCCGCCGAGCTTGCGTCAGCAGGGGCTGGGATGCCAATCAACGATGCGCTGTCGAGCAACACGGGTTTCCAGGTGCCACCGTTCTCATCCAAGTTCGCATACTTGTAGGCAGAAAATTCAAGGTTGGTGGGCAGGTCTTTTTCGCAGGCTTGAAAAACAGCCATTGCCACGACCGCCAAAGCTCCAAAGAGATATAGTTTTTTCATAAGATTTTAAATTTAAGGTGGTGAGCCTTGCAAAAGCAGCAAATGCTCGTTCCGTTTTTTTAATTTGTCGCTTCGTTTTTGTTGCCAAAAACTCCAAACTGATAGGTCAACCCGCCCATGAAAGCCGTGGACTGCCCGACGTTGCGGCCCGTCAGCACTTGGGTGCCACCAGCTATCACGCTGAGGATATGGCCGTTGCCAAAGGGTATGTAGTACTGGAGGTTGAAGTTGGCCCTCGTCATGTCCATGTTGTTCGATGGGAAAGGCATGTCATGCAGCCGGATGTCGGCGCCGCCAAGCGTGTTCATGCCTTCGTAGGTTGCCTCCACTTTCAGGTTGTTCTTGAGCAAAAGCGCCCCCAGCGTGGCACCAAAGCTGCTGACATTGGGCATGTCCACCTTGTCGCTGTACACGCCGCCAGCGCCGGGGATGTAGTAGTAGTCTCGCTCGATGGTCGTATTGCTGCGGATGTGATAGGCGGCATGGGCACGGGCGTAGAGGCCCATGTCCAGTTCGTAGATGAGTATGCCTCGCCCGGAAGCCTCCACCGCACCTAGGCCAAGGCTGAACGGCAGGTAGTCGGTCAGATAATTGGAGGCGGGGCCAGTGAGGCCAAGCACGGGGTAGAAGCCAAGCGAGCCAGGGCCTAGTTTGAAATCAATGGAGCGGGCCTTGACCCAAACTCCCCAGTCCTGGATGCCTTGCACCCCCTTGGAGTAGCCAGCACTGGCCGAGGTTTTCATCCAAGGCAGTGCGCCGAGCACGTTGATGCGGTCGGTGATGCCGAGCGAGAACATCCCACTCACCGACTGCCGGGTGAATGTGCCGATATTGCCATTGCTGCGCTTGTAGGTTCCTTCCCAGTACTCTTCCCAAGAATCGTGGCCATAGATGGCGGCTACGCAGAGCTGCCCTTTTTCCATCATGATGGCATCCGTGGGCGTTTGGGCTGTCATTTTTGGCGAAGCCAAGCAAAGTAGCGAAGCAAAACACAAGTACCGTATTAACTGTAAAAACTTGATATTCATCGTTGATAAACAGGTTTTGCGCACCTGCCAAGGTCATGGCAGGGAGCACGAATGATAGGTTAGCTGAAACGCCAAGTGCTGCCGCCAACCATTGCGGTTTTATTGCGCCTGCATGTTTCGGCTGTTCTAAGTCTTGAAAAAATGGGTAGAAAAAGGAATCAGCTAAAATCGGGAGGTGGGGAATTGGGCGAGGCTGCCAAGCGCCCAGCAGGTGGGGTCAAATGGAAGTTCAGGGTGGCCAATTCGCTCGTCTCGAATTCCAAAAAGGCGTTATTTTCGAAAGAGAATTCTGAGAAAAGCATTTTCAACAATGCTGTTTTGGGCGCATCATCTTGCTGCTCGTCGGGGAGGTGGGTGGCTACCTGCTCCCAAGTAACCGTCCTCGGAGCATAGTCAATGGTATAGTACACCGTGCCAGTGCTGTCGGATTTGGAAAAAGCGAAGTAATTGGCGTAGTCGGCGCCCAGTCTCGTTCGTTGGCCTTCCGGCAAAATACTGACCGAGGCTTCGATGCCCGTCGTTTCGTAGATTCCTTCGGAAACCGCTTGCTCCCGCTCGCTCATGACCTGCTCTACCTCTACCCAATGGGCCACCTCGAAGCACACATGGCCACCAATCCACTGGGTAGTGGACACGATGAGCAGCAGCCATGCTTTGATTCTAGTCATGTCGAAGAAGGAATTTTATATTGCAAAGAACATAGAGTTTTTAGTGATTAAATCTGGTAGTGGTGATTTTTAAGTAATTTCTAATTTTGTACAGCTTGCGCAAAAAAGCTATCATTGCCACTTCCAATGATTCAACCAAATTAACGACACCACTATCATGCTTCAACTTCTTGGCCGCCTGCACATCCTAGTCCTGCACCTGCCCATCGGTTTCCTCGTGCTTGCTTTTTTAATGGAGTTGGCGGCCCGCCGCAGCCACCAGGCACTGCGCCCCGCCGTTGGGTTTTCGCTGTTCTGGGGCATGGTGAGCGCTGTCGTGGCAGCAGGGCTGGGCTACCTGCTTTCCCTCGATGGCAGCTACGACGCCGAGCTGCTCGATTGGCACAAATGGCTGGGAATCGCCACCGCCGTGCTTTCCGTGGTGCTTTATTTTTTGTACAAAAAAAGCGAAGGGCAAACGGCCAACCTGCCCGTTTTCGCCCTGATGATGGCCGCACTCGCTGGCACGGGCCACTACGGCGGCTCCCTCACCCACGGCAGCGATTTTTTATTGGGTGGTGAAACAGCCGCCGTCGCTGCCCCGCTCGCACTTGCCTTCACTGATGAAACCCCGGTCTTCGAGGGCCTCGTGCTGCCCGTGCTCAAGGACAAATGCGGCAACTGCCACAACCCCAACAAACGCAAGGGAAAGCTCGTGGTGCTGACCAAGGAAGACCTGCTCAAGGGCGGCGAAAACGGCCCCGTCATTTCCGTGGAAAAACCCGAAACCAGCACCCTGCTCAAAACCATCCACCTGCCCCTCGCCGACGACGAGCACATGCCGCCCAAGGGCAAAAAACAGCTCACCGAACCCGAAAAACAACTGCTCGACTGGTGGCTGAAATCGGGAGCCCCTTTCGATAAGACCGTGGCCGCAGCTGCCATGCCCGCTGCATTGCGGAGCGCCCTCGCTGCCAGCGCCCCAGCCAACGCCAGCCTACTCGATGGCCTGCAACTCAAGCCCGTGAGCGACGACGAGCTGAAGAAATTGCGGAGCGAAGGCATGCAGGTATTCCCCCTGGCAGCGGGCAGCCCGTTCCTCCAAGCGCTTTTCTCCGGAAAAAAAGACCTGACCGCCGAGCAACTGAAAAAGCTCAAGCCCGTGGCCGATAATATCGTGGAGCTAAACCTCGCCTCCTCCAGCGTGGACGACGCCATGCTCGCCGCCCTCAAGGACTTGCCCCACCTCAACCGCCTCTACCTGGCCCAGACCGCCATCACCGACAAGGGCCTGACGCACCTCGACGGCCTCCAGTTCCTCGAATACCTCAACCTCTACCAGACCAAAGTGACCGACGCCGGGCTTGCGCAATTGCAGGCACTGCCCAAGCTGCGCTCGCTCTACCTCTGGCAAACGGGCGTCACAGCCGACGGCCTGGCCAAGTTCGCTTCGCAAAAACCGGGCATCCTGCTCGACAACGGCATAAAAAACGACTCCATTTTCGGGGCAGTAGAACTGCGGGCGCCCGTGATTAAAGCCTCCAAGGAACTGTTCAACGACACGGTGCAAGTGACGCTGGAAGCGGGTTTTGCGAAGGTGAACATCCACTACACCACCGACGGCAAGGAGCCGGATAGCACCAGCGCCTTGTACAAAGGCCCGTTCACCATCAGCGCATCGGGCGAGGTGAAGGCCGTGAGCAACCTAGCAGGATGGACCACCAGCCCCGTGGCTGCCAAGACCTTCGTGAAGGTGCGCCACAAGCCCACCGCTGTGACGCTGGCCGAACCTCCCAACGAGCGCTACAAGGCCGATGGCGAAAAATCCCTGATTGACTTCCAGCGGGGCGGCGACTCCTTCCGCAGCGGCAAATGGCTCGGCTGGGAGGGGCAAAACTGCGTGGCCACCCTCGACCTCGGAAAGGTCACCGACATATCAAAAGTGACGGCTGGCTGCTTCGAGGACACGGGCGGCTGGATTTTTTTCCCAAAAGGCATGAGGGTTTTTACCTCCACGGATGGCAAGTCCTTCAAAAAAGTGAAGGAAGCTACCTACCCCATCGCCAAGACCACGACCAGGCCCGGCTCCAAGATTTTCATGGAAAATTTTGCCAGTACCCAAGCCCGCTATGTGAAGGTGGAAGTGCTCAGTGCCTTGAAAAACCCAAGCTGGCACCCGAACAAGGGCGAGCCGTGCTGGGTGTTTGTGGATGAGATTTTGGTGGAGTAAGGCTGCACCTACCCCTGCTCAAACATCCCATCGAGTTCCTCCAAATCAAAGCTGACGAAGCAACTGCGCCCGGACGGGCTTTTGAAGGGCATTGCGCAAGCAAAAAGCTGGTCAATCAACTCCTGCATTTCGGGCACGGTCAGCGTGACGCCCCGCTTGGTGGCAGCGCTGCGGGCCATCGAGCGGGCGAGGTTCTCGGTAAGGTCGAGGCTCAGTTCGATGTTCAGCTTGTACTGTTCCAGCAGTTTTTCGATGATTTTTACCTCGTTTTGGCCCGTGGCGAGGTCGGCTGGCACCCCGTGGATGATGAACGTATCCTTGCCGAACTCTTGAATGTCGAAGCCCAATTGGTTGATGATGGGCATGATGTCGCCGAAGATGGCGGCGTCGGCGGTGGGCAGCGAAAAGGTCTTTGGGAACAACTGCTTTTGGGTGAAAACCTGCCGCTCCTCCAGGGAGTCGAGGTAGCGCTCGTAGAGGATGCGCTCGTGCGCTGCCTGCTGGTCAATGAGCAAAAATCCCGATTTTATATGGCTGACGATGTACGACGAATGTACTTGGTAGGGCGGCTTTTGGTGCTTTGAAAAGGTGCTGCCCGCATCGTCCAGCTCGCCGGGGCTGGCCCAGTTGCTGGATACCGTGAAGGACTCGCCCTCCTCGCCCTCCAATGCGGGGGTCATCGGTGCGCCCGATTTTGGGGTCTCCTCCATCTCCTCGAAGCCGGCATAGAGTTTTTGCCAATTTTGGAGGTTGGCGGCTTCCCGCTGGTCGAGGCGTTTTGCCCCAGTTCCCGGCGCAAAATCAGCCGCTTCCCTCGGCGACTCTTCCGAAAAACGGCTGCTGATGGTCTGCCCACGGGGCTGCGACATTTCCTCCTCGAAATCCGATTGCGGCGCCACGCTGAACGGCAGCCCGAAGTTCTTCGTCGCCGAAAAACTGGTCTCCGCCTCGAAATCCAGTTCCGGCATGATGCTGTGCGTGCCGAGGGCATGGCGAACGGCCACCCGCAGGTAATTATAGACCAACCGCTCGTCGTCGAACTTGATTTCCTGCTTCGTCGGGTGCACGTTGATGTCAATGCGGCTGGGGTCCATTTCAAGGAAAATCACGTAGAACGGGAAGGTTTCCTTCGGCAAAAGCTCCTCGTAGGCCGTCATCACGGCATGGTGCAGGTAGCCGCTCTTGATGAAGCGGTCGTTGACGAAAAACAGTTGCTCGCCCCTTGTTTTCCTCGCAAATTCAGGCTTGCCGATGAAGCCGCCGATGGTCATCACGTCGGTTTCTTCCTTCACGGGCACCAGTTTCGGGTTGAAATTATTGCCGAAAATGCCCACGATGCGCTGCCGCAAATTGCCGGGAGGCAAGTGGAAAACCTCTGTGCCGTTGTTGTGCAGCGAAAAG
>JALOMF010000411.1 GCA_025455635.1 Saprospiraceae bacterium
GTTAAAGCAAATTTATCTCCGTTTTCAAGGTCAAACTTTGATGATATTTGGTCAACTGTTTTGTATTGACAAATCTCTTGTCCGTATGGTGAACTTAAGTCGTAAACGTGCAGGTCAGTTTCCTTGAAAATGAATTCAAGAATTTCCATTTTGTCTGCCTTGTCGGCGAAAAAGTCGTAATTCATTTTTACGTTGTCTGTTGTTTAGCCTTGCTGCTAACTTACTTATACCCGCTACCCAATAGCGCCAATTATCCCAAAATTGGGGTAATACCCGCTACCCAATACAAACATTGCTAGCGCAAATATCGCATTTACCCCAAAAGCCACAAACGGCAAAGTGAGGCTCCGACATCACCCCGTCACCCACCGCATCAACCCCGCACAGAGCATACCCCCATACGTCCCGATGGCGTAGCCCAGCACCGCCAGCAGCACGCCCACCGGGGCCAGTGCTGTGCTGAATGCGCTCGCCACCACGGGCGCAGAGGCTGCTCCCCCGATGTTCGCTTGTGAGCCTACGGCGAGGAAGAAAAACGGTGCCCTAATGAGTTTTGCGACAGCAAACATTATGATACCGTGCGTGGCCATCCAGATGAAGCCGACCACGAAGAGGCCGAGGTTTTCGGCGATTTTCAGCAGGTTCATCTGCATCCCGATACTGGCCACTAGCAGGTAGATGAACACGCTGCCCCAGCGGCTGGCCCCCACGCCCTCGAAGCGCTTGGCCGGGGTGAACGACAGCACAATGCCGATGACCGTTGCGAAAAGCACCACCCAGAAAAACGGCTTGGCCAGCGAGTCGAGGCGGGCGGCCTTGAGTGCTTCCATATTGGCGTTCATCAGGTCAATCAGGTTGGAGGCTAGCCAGTGCGACAGTGCCACGCAACCGAAGGTCACGCCCGCCAGCATCACCATGTCACGGGTGCCCGGCACCCGCTCGATGCTGGCCCGGTAAGTGGCTATTTTCTCCTTCAGCGCCTCGATGCCGGAAGTGTCGGCCTTGAGCCAGCGGTCAATCCGGTCGCTGATTTTGGCGCCGTAGAGCAGGAAGGCCATCCAGAAATTGGCCACAATCACGTCCACCACCACCACCGTGCCGAAGAGCGTGTTGTCCACTTCGTAAATCTGCTTGAGGGCCATCTGGTTCGGCCCGCCGCCAATCCAACTGCCAGCGATGCACGAAAGTCCCCGCCATACCTCGCCCTTTTCGGCGGGGATGATGCCGTCGGGCAGCAGGTTATAGACCACACCGAGCGCCACTGGGCCGCCCAAAATCACGCCAAGCGTCCCCGTCAGGAACATGATGAGCGCCTTCGGCCCCAAGCTGATGATGCCCTTCAAATCCAAGCTGATGCAGAACAGCAGCAAGCTGGCGGGCAGGAAGTAATTGGTGGCCACGCTGTACGCAGCCGCCTCTTTTTTATGCACTTCGTAAACTTCGGGGGCTACCTGGTTCTCGGCCAGCCATGCCGTCATTTTCTCGAAAGAGAGACCCGTGGGCGGGTTGTGGCCGAGCTGGCGCAGGGCATCGAGCAGGTCGTTGTCGTACCACTCCGGGGCGATGAGGCCTAGCGGCCAGTAGAGCAGCGCTGGCAGGAAGTAGCAGAGCAGCAGCCCCGGCACGATGCTGTAGAACTTGGTCCAGAAAGGCGTTTTCAGCCCCTCGGTGTAAAAAACCAGCGCCAGCACGGCGGCCAGCAGTCCAAAAATGATGGCGTTGTTGGTGAAGAAAGGTTCCAATGGCTGGATTGTTGAAATTGTTAAATTGTTGGATTGCCGGGGTGGCTGCGGCGGCTAAGGTAGGGGTTTGCGTAAAAATTTGGGCTGGGATTTATTTTTCGCTGCTATTCGGAACTTGCATCATTGGGCTTCTTGTATTTTTTTGATACGCCAAATCTGGATATTTGTCATAATTTTGTACAAATTATCCGATAAAATGTATAATCGAAAATCGTTTACGGCGCTGGAAGCACATTTGGGCAAGCCCCAAGCAACCGTTATCACGGGGATGAGGCGGGTAGGCAAGACCACTGCCATCAAGCATTTGCTGGGGAAAATCGAGCATGACAATAAATTATACCTCGACCTTGAGCGGATTGAGTACCGCCACCTGTTCAACCAACAATCCTACGCAGACATCGAACGTGGGCTTACGCAGCTGGGCATTGATTTCAAATCTCCTGCGGTGATAGCTTTGGATGAGATTCAATTGGTGAAAAACCTTCCGAGCGTCATCAAAAGCCTTTACGACACCTACAAGGTGAAATTCATCGTATCAGGCTCCAGCTCGTTTTACCTGAGGCACCATTTTTCGGAGAGCTTGGCAGGCCGTAAGCAGGTTTTCGAACTGTGGCCACTTGATTTTCAGGAATTTCTTCAGTTCCGGGAGGCATGGAAGCCACAAGCCCTCCTCGAAAGGCAGGCTGGGTTCTTGCGCACTTTCTATGATTTGTACGCTGCCGAATACGAAGCCTATATCCAGTACGGCGGCTTTCCAGAGGTAGTGCTCTCCAGTGAAAATGGCGACAAAGAAGCCTATCTCTCGGACATTATCAACTCGTATATCGAACTGGATATCAAGCTTTTGTCTGATTTTGAAATGACGGACTCGCTTTACAAACTGATGTTGCTGATGGCGGGCAGGGCGGGGAGCAAATTGGATTTCACAAAGATTTCGAGCATCCTTGGTATCAATCGGCACAAAATAAAAGACTACATCTCGCTCTTGGAATACACCTATTTCATCCGACAGATAAGGCCGCTTGCCAAAGGCATTGACAAGGCACTCACCAGCCAACCCAAAATCTATTTCACCGATACAGGCATCCTCAACAAGCTGCAAAAAGGGCTTTCGAGCGGTCATGTCTTCGAGAACGCCATTGCCAACCAGCTTGCCCAGCTCGGCAGTTTGAACTATTTTGAAAAATCGAAAAGCATGGAAATTGATTTCATCCTCGACGAAACCACTGCCTACGAGGTCAAGGAAACGCCGACCCCTCAATACTTGAACACGCTCAGGAACAACGCCGCCACGGTCGGCCTGTCAGCATTTCACCTCGTGGGGCGCTACCCAAGTGGGCCTGACTTTAACACGTTTATGTGGGGGGGGAATATTTTTTGAAAACAGATAGGAACTTGGGGGTTTGCCTACCCGGAGGGAATTCTAAGCCATCAACCTATTGGGGATAGTGTTCCACTAGTTTTAAACGGGCTGTATTATACTTACTTTTTCAACCTAAAATCCCAGAACCAACCACCCCCAAGCCAAAATCTAGTTTAATTGAACACTACATCAATTGAACCTTAACCCAAGATACAGCAACAGAAACAATGAAAGAAAAGGCAAAACACACCCAATAATTGACACCGCCAATCGCTCCCGCTTAGAACAGTTTTTATAAAATAGAACATGGCTTTTGTTGACCTTGAAAAATCGCCAAGCGAGTAAAGAAAAAAAAGATACCATCATCCAAATATGTATTTGACTCAATTTCATTTCCTCGCCCAATATACTTTTTATAGGAAAAACAAAAGACAGAAAAAAGAAAACAGTTGTAATCATTGATAGCAGTTCAGCCTTGACAACGATAAGCCATGCTTTCCCTTTTGGAGTTATGTGCTTTGCAGTGCAATAATTTATTTTTAATAAAGAGTATTTCATAAAAAATGAAAAACCTAATTGAAAAATTAGCGGTAGCTAAAAAGAGATTGGCAATTTTCGATACCATATTTTTTGTTCCATTTTCAATCACTTCCTAAAATTTCATGTTTTTGGTACACCCATTTTGAATCAACTTGAATGTAAAATATTTTAACATACCCATCTTTCTTTTCTCCATAAACCTTTAAAACAATCCTTGCTTCACCCGGTGTTCGCTTATTTGTTCCTGCTTCTATGCCTATTTCATTAGAATCAAGACTTACCGAATTAATATTTCCAAAGTTATCAAGCACCGCTTTGTCCAACTTAATTGAAGATACCCCCATTTCTATCAAAGTCTGCACGCGAAGACTTGGATATTTCAATTTCCAGAATAGATAACTCATGCCTAGCCCAAAAACGAGGAAGGAAATTATCAGCCCAAATTTTCTATGAAATAATTTGATGTATTTAAACATATTTTTCAATCATTTGAGATATGTTCCTGAAGTCAGTTCTGTCGAGTTTACATGATACACAAGGCCTACTTTTTCGCTATTTAACCCCTCCGCAACACCGCCCGCTGCATCGCCCCCACCGGGTAAGTCTTCACGGGCGGCACCTCCTCCCCGCCTACTTGCTGGTTGCCAGTCGTGCTGGCGGGCGTGCTGCTGCCCGACACGATTTCCCAGTGGAGCGCATCGCCGACGAGTTCGGTGGTGGTGTACAGCAGCGTGCCCTCCACTTCAAACCACTGGATGAGCTTGCCATTCACGTAGTATGCCTCCATTTTGATGCTGTTTTTTTCGTCCATGAGGTAGAGGCCC
>JALOMF010000412.1 GCA_025455635.1 Saprospiraceae bacterium
GAGGCGTAGGCGTTTTTTGTTGCTTCGCAAAACAGGCCACTGCCCCTGAACAGCGGCAGTTTAGAGCGCCTGAAACCGTAACAGAGCGGGTGCGTCAAGTCCAGCTCCGCCTCAAAAATGACGCCCGGCAGCTCCAGCGCAGCACGGTCTTCCGAAGCCCCGATGTACGGCCTTCTCATCGCTGGCGTGGTCGGCGGCTCCGGTTCTTTTTTGAGCACGATATTGCCCAACTGCTTGCTTTCCAGCCACTTAACTGCACCCTCCACGGCTACCAACGTGCCGCCATTGTTCACCCAAGTCCGCAAAGCCTCGGCATTGAGCGGCCCGTAGCCACCGTTGGGCATCAGCACCACGTTGTATTTTTCGAGGAGGCCGGCAGTCACGTCGCCCAGGTCAACTTTGGTCACTGGCACGTCGTAGCGGGTATCCAGCAGGTGCCAGATTTCCCCAGCATCCATCGGGGTCACGCCCTCACCCGTCAGCAGCAGGATGTTGGGCTTGCGCAACAGCTCGAAATGGCTGCTGCCGAGGTCGGGGCCTTGTAGCGTCTGCCCGCTCGCTAGGCCGTGGATGCTCAGGTGGCCGAGCCGGGCCGCTTCCCGCAGCGCCGACAACAGCGCTTCGCCTTCCAGCTTTTGGTTTTGGGTGGGCACGAGGATGGTGCCGTAGCCAAAATCCCGCTGGCCGCCCGCCGTCGTGGCCGTGAAGGGCTTGGCCGCCGTTTTCACCAAAAGCCCTTTTTTCAACAAATGATAAAGCGCCGCTGGCGCAAAATAGGCGTCCCACTCGAAGGCAAAAGCATAGTCGTTCGGCTTCGCAATGAGCTGTCCGTCAGGCAGTTGCGTTGATTTCACTTCGTCACCGAGCAGCTTTTTTGAAAACTGTCCGCTGCCCAGACTGGCGTATTCCAGGTTAAAGGCCAAAGGCAAAGTCCATGCACTGATGTCGTAGAAAATGCTGTCTGTGAACGTAGTATCCCGTTGGAACATACCCAAAATCAGCTTGTACTGCGGCTGCTCCAGCGGTATGACGAAGCTGCTGCCCGGCTCAAAGTCCGTGCCGCCCGCCGTGATTTTCTCCTTGGTTTCGTAAACCGATATGCCCTGCCGCTGCACCATTTCCACGAATTTGAGCAGCCTAGCCCGGTCGTATTTTTCACCGACCACGAATGCCTTTCGGCTGTCACGGCGAGCGTCTTCGAGGTTGTTTTTGTAAAAATTGCGCTGATAATCCAACAGTTCCGTGCGCATGGCGATGGCGGCTCTCTGGGTACTGAGCGCCGTGCGCACTTGGTTCCGGATGGTGAACGCAAACGACAACGGCCCGTTGATGGTGCCCTGCAAATGCCCCCGGCTGCTGGCCTGCTCGAACAGGATGCCGATGCAACCTTGCGCATCGGGGTAGGTGGAGCCTTTGCCGTAGTAAAAATCGTCGAAGCCCTCCTCGGAGTAGTAGAGCGAGCCTATTTCGTCCAGCGCAGCGGCGTGGTAGGTGCCGATTTTGGCTGTCAATTCTTGGTTCAGCTTCGGGGTCAGCGGGTTCACCCGGCTCGGTACGCCGGGCATGAAAAAGAAGGTCGAATTGCTGCCCATCTCGTGGTGGTCAGTGAGGATATTGGGCTTCCACGCCTGAAAATTGGCGATGCGCCCCACGCTTTCCGGCTGCTGGCCGGGCAGCCAGTCCCGGTTCAAGTCGAACCAGTAATGGTTGAAGCGGCCACGGGGCCACGGCTCGTCGTACTCCCGGTCGTTGCTGTCGCCGTTCAGGTTGCGGTTTCGGTTGGCGTTCACCCAAGTCGAGAATCGCTGCATCCCGTCCGCGTTGAAGCAGGGGTCGAAGATGATGACGGCTTCGTTGAGCAAACGTTGCGTCTCCTCGTCCTGCGCAGCGGCGAGGCGGTAAGCCACCAGCGGGGCGGCATTGGCACCACTCTGCTCATTGCCGTGGATGCTGAAGCCTTGGTAGATGACGATGGGCATTTTCGACAGGTCGAGCTTGCCGGAGCGTTCTGGGTCGCATAGCGCAAGATGCTCATTCTGAATGCTTTGCAAATTGATGTGGTTAGCATCGGAGGTGATTGTGAGATAAATCATCGGCCTGCCCTCGTGGCTGCGCCCGTACTCGTGGAAGCTGATGCGGGGGCTGGCAGCGTCGAGCGCCCGGTAGTAGGCGATGACCTGGTCATGGCTGAGGTGCCACTCCCCGATTTGAAAGCCAAAAAACTGCGATGGCGTGGGTATGGCAGGGTCGTATTTTGCCGAAGGCAGGTAATAGTCTAGCGGTTGTTTTTGGGAAAAAAGCAAGATTGGGAAGGCGAGGAGGAGTAGGTGTAATAGGTTTTTCATAATATTCGTTGTTAAGAGACTTCACTTCCAAAATTTCAAAGCAGATAACCTTTTTGTAGGCCATAACTTATGCCTCCTTCCCAATCTGAGGTTAGGTGCTTCCGAACAGTTTCAAATAAGTGGTTTACCACATCAATAAATACAGGATTTTTCTGGTACTTTTCTGCGTACCGAAACTCCCTATCTGTATTTTTCTGCTTCCTCAGCACATAAATTTGGTCAACCTTGAATTTTCGGAGGTTCACTTGTTCCGTCATCTTAAGCCATTCAGCAACCACAAAATAAACTGCGTTGGGATTTCGCAGTTTGAGTTGCTCGGCAGCAGTTGAAGCACCTTCAAGCATTGTTTTGTCCAAATATGTTTTACACTCTATTGCGACAGCTGGTATTTGCCAAACATGCTTTTCCAAAGCATCGCTCCCGGCACACCGCAAGTTGGCCTCAATGTTTACGCCAATCACAAAGTCATGGTCTTTCCGCTCAATTTTGGCGTTGGGCTTGTTGACCATCTCCGAGAATGTCGCCGAATTAAAAAATATATCTTTGAAAGTATGTGCCTTTCCGATTGCAGCATGGCTGGAAAACTCAAAAACCAAATCCCTAAAAAGGTAAAAGATAAACTCCTCCAAAACTGTAGAGTGGAGGTTAGAGCGGGAATCAAATTTCTCAGCAAACTGCTGTTTATCCACAAAGTCCTTATAGGTTGTAAATAGTTGAGTCCGCTGGGTAATTACGTCCAAGTCCGTTTCGATGGGTACTGAAAATGGCCCTTTAAGCAGCTCATTGGAATGCCGCCACTTATGGTATTGAGCTTGAATCTCCTGTAAAAAATCCTTCGATTCTTTATCAGCGTATTTATCAGTTTGCCTTAATTTTTGCGTCAAATTGTCTCCGTGTACAAACATCTTTCTTCCGTTTTAATTGACAATTCAGCTATTAGGTTTTCCGCAACGGCCTGAGCCAACATTGGCGGTACGGCATTGCCTATTTGATTGTACTGGCACAGGTGTTTTTCCGCCTCCCTTCCCTCTCTTTGCAACAGCTTATGGCTCACAACAGTGGGTTTGCCCTTGAAAACAAACCAATCGGGGAAGGTCTGAATCCTTGCCCCCTCCCTGGGCGTAAAGTTCCGGTGTTTAAATGGATGCACGAAATTGGCGTAAAAGGAAGCTGCTATCGTATGGCACGGCTTGTCAGGGTGCATCCTGCGGTTGTTTTGGTCATACAGCTTATCTGAAAACTCCCCGTTCCCATTTCGTTTTACTGGCCTAAGATGTTCTGGCACATCTGAAATTGAGTCACCACACGACATGGAAGCAAAGCGCTCGACCATCCTTTTGGAATGTTTCATAGCCACATGGTTATAAACAAAATCACTGCTTGCTCTCATGGATTTTTGAAAATAGGTTTTGGGGGCAGACGTATATTCCATCACTTCCGCTCCTTGACATGCTTCAATTTGTGGCAAATCCGAAATAGCCTCCCACAGCGTAGGTGTTGGCTTCAGCAAATCTCCAAAAAGCGTCATGTTGGCTCCGCTAATCGAGTGGGTTGGCCTCGGGAATGGGTTTTCCAATGGTACATCAGAAGCGACCACAAATAACCGTTTCCGAATCTGGGGAACTCCATAATCAGTAGCATTTAATATGCTATGATAGACATGATAGCCCAACTCCTCTAGTGATTTTTTTATGATGTCAATTACCAGCTCTTTGCTTGATGTTCTTGCTTTCACCAAATTCGGAACATTCTCCATCACCATTAATTTTGGTTCGAAGATTTTCCCCATCCTGACAAATTCTGTGAAGAGTGAATTTCTTGGGTCAGTTGGGTCACCCGATTTTTTATTGGCTATTGAAAAGCCCTGGCAAGGTGGGCCACCTAAAATGATGTCCGGCTTTTTTTTGAAACTTGACAGCAGGAAATCATCACTGTAAAGTTGAATCTCGCCTACCAATACCTTAGCGTCGGGATGGTTGTATTCAAAAGTCTCAGCGGCCCACTTATCGTACTCAATTGCACCAACGACTTCAAAAGCACCTGTTTGGTAAAACCCCAAACTAAAGCCTCCTGCACCAGCAAATGTGTCTAAAACCGTCATTTTATTATTATCAAAT
>JALOMF010000413.1 GCA_025455635.1 Saprospiraceae bacterium
CGCCAAGACCTGCTGGCCGTGCTGCCCCACGAGGGCGAGAAGTTTGTATTCGACCGGACGGTCGACGCCCACATCAAGAACCTGCGGGCCAAGCTCGAAGCCTATTACCAGCGCCTCTACGACCTGCCTGTGGAAAACCTCGACACCAGCTATTTCGCCACGGTGGTGGAGGGACTTGATTTCCGCTACGTGGACCTCGTGAACGAGGGCAAGGGCCGCAACTACGGCATCGAACTAACGCTCGAAAAATTCTTCAGCCAAAACTATTATTTCATGCTGAACGCCTCGCTCTACGAGTCGAAATACACGGCCCTCGACGGCAAGGAGCGCAACACGCCCTTCAACAGCAACTACCTCGTGAACCTGCTCGGCGGCAAGGAGTTCCCCGGCCTTGGTGGCAAAAAGAACCAGACCCTCGGCCTGAACTTCAAAGCGTATTTGGCCGGAGGCCGCAAAATCATTCCCCTGCTGCGGGACGCCCAAGGCAACCTCGCCGTTGACCCCGCAAAAGGGCAGGTCTGGGACTATTCAAAGGCGTTTGAAAACAGCTTGGAAGATGCCTACCAAATCCAAGTATCGGCCAGCTATAAATGGAACAAGCCCCGTGCGACCCACGAGCTGTTCCTCAACCTCGACAACCTGACGAACAACAAGGGCCGCATCATGGAGTTTTACGATGAAAACGAGCCGGGGAAGGTGGGGTATATGACGCAGTTTGGGTTCTTTCCGAACTTGATGTATCGGGTGTATTTTTAGGGATAAATTTCATGCTATCTGGTTGTTACATTCTTACAAAGCAGATTTCCGAAATCTTCGAGATTTCGGAAATCTGCCCCTGTTTCATGGCCATTTATATACTTGTCAAGTTTCACTTATCCCAATTCGGCCATTTTCTTCAAAATCACCTGGTCAATCTTCGCCCCGTCCCTGTCCACGATTTCGAATTGGTGCCCGTGGTGCTCGAACGACTCGCCCACCTCTGGCAACCGCTCCAATTTATGGAAGATAAAGCCCGCCACGGTGCTAAAGAAGGGGTTGTTTTCCACCAAAAAATCATCTTGCAAGAAATGGTTGAGGTCTGCCACTGGCACATGTCCGCTGATGAGGAGGGAGCCATCGTCACGCCGTAGGATGCCCGTTGGTTCGTCGTCGGTATCGGGCAGGTCGCCCACGAGCGCCTCTGAGATGTCGTGCAGGGTGACCACGCCCTCGAAGGCGCCCATCTCGTCAATCACGATGCCAAAATAGCAGCGCTTTTTCTTGAAATGGTGCAGCACGTCAATGGCAAACTGATTCTCCGGCACAAAGAGCGGCTCCCGCACGATGCTCTTGATGTTGAAGTCCGCCTCGTTTTTCATGGCAAAAAAATCACGGGCCTGCAGGTGCCCCAGGATGCGGTCGTAGCTGCCCTCACCCACTGGGAAATGGGTACGGTGGCTCTGGCGCAGCATTTTCTCAATCGTTTCGAGGGGGTCGGTCACGTCCACCCATTCCACTTCGAGGCGATGGGTCATCAGGGTCTTGGCCCGCAAGTCACTGAAAGACAGCAAGTTGCCGTGTATTTCCGTTTCTTCTTTGTCGAGCAGGCCCTGCCGCCCGGCGGTCTTGATGACGTAGCGCAATTCTTCCTGCGTGATTTTTTCCTCATCGGCTGGCTTGATGCCAAAGATTTTGAAAACCACCGCCGTGCTCGCCGTCAGCAGCCAGACGAAGGGGCTGGTGATGCGGCTGAACACCCGGATGAACCCCGCCATGGCCAATGCCACTGGCTCGGCGAACTTCATGGCCAAGGTCTTGGGTATCAGCTCCCCAATGACGATGGACAGGTAGGTAATGAGCGCCACCACGCACACGTAGGCAACGGTATGGGCATAGGGCCGTAGCACTTCCACCTGCTCCACCACCGGGCGGAAATTGTCGGTGAGGGTAGCGCCACCATATACGCCGGACACAATGCCGATGAGCGTGATGCCGATTTGCACCGCCGAAAGGAAGCCTTCCGGGTTTTTCAGCAGCTCAAGCACGGTCTTGGCCTTGGCGTTGCCCGCCTCGGCGAGCTGCACCATGCGCTGCTTTTTGACGGAGACCAGGGCGATTTCCGACAGGGCGAAAATGGCGTTGATGAAGTTGAAAAGGAGGATGATGAGGAGTTCCAATGGAAAAAATTTTATTGCAAAGATAGGTTTGTATCGGGCACTTCTCAGTACCCGACACATTCTAGCTACCGCCACCCTCCCCCCAGCGCCCGATAAACCCCCACCCCCATCATCAATTCCCGCTGCTTCATCTCCACCAGTTCCAGCCTCGTGCTCAGGGCGTTTTGCTGCGCAAACAGCACCTCCAAGTAGGTGGCACGGCTCGTGCGGAACAGGTCGTTGGAGGTAGAAATGGAGCGGGTGAACACCGCCGCCTCCGAGCGTTTCAGGTCGAGGGAACGCTGGAGATTGCGGAGGCCCGCCAGCCCGTTGTGGACCTCCACGTAGCCACCGAGGATGGCTTGCTGGTAAGCGTACAGCGCCTCCAACTGGTAGGCATCGGCGGCGTTGAACTCCGCCTGAATGGCCCGCTTGTTGATGAGCGGGGCCGCCAAGCCACCGAGCAGCCCGTAGGCCAGCGAGGCGGGTTTTGTCACCAACAAATCGGGGCGGAAGGCTTGCAGGCCCAGCAGCCCGTTGATTTCCACCGTCGGGTAAAACAGTGCACGGGCGGCGTTCAAGTCAGCCTTCGAGGCGGCAAGCTCCAGTTCCGCTGCCCGTATGTCGGGGCGGTTGCGGAGCAACTGGGCAGGTACGCCAGCCACCAACGAGGGCGGTTGCATCTCCAATAAATCAAGGCTGCTGCGCTGTACGGGCTGCGGGTATCTGCCCAGCAGGTAATTGATGATGCTCTCGTTTTCCACGATGAGCTGCTCCATCTCGATGCGCTGCCCCCGCAGGCCGAGCAGTTGGGCCTCGAATTGCTCCACGGCCAGTTCATTGGCCATGCCCGCCTCTTTTTGCACCCGTACCAGTTCGAGGGCGTTCTGTTGGATGCCGATGTTCTCGTCAACGATGCGCAGGCTGGCATCCAGCGACAAGAGGTCGTAATAGGCAGCGGCGATTTCGGCGACGAGGCTCGTCTGAACGAAATTGCGGCCCTCCACGCTCGCCAAGAAGCGGTTGGCAGCGGCTTGGCGACGGTTCTTCAATTTCCCCCATGCGTCAATCTCCCAACTCGATTGCAGCCCTACGAAAAAATCGGGCAGGTGTATCGGCACGAGCTTGCCGTCAATCATTTCGGTGGTGATGTTCCCGGCGCCGTCCATCGTATAGCGGCCAAATTTGCGCAAGCTAGTCGTACCTGCCGCTTCCACGGTAGGCAGCAGCGCCCCGTTCGCCACCAGGACGCCCGCCTTTGACGCCTCGATGCGCTGCACGGCCATTTTCAGGTCGAGGTTGTTGGCGAGGGCGGTGTCAATCAGCCCGGTGAGGAAGGGGTCGTTGAAGTATTCCCGCCAGTTGAGGGCGGCCGAGTTGGTAGTGTCGGCGGTGGCACTTGCGAAGGCGTCCGGCATGGGCAGCAGGGTGTCCGTGCGTAGGACTTCGACGGGCTTGCAACTGAACAAAAACAAGGCTGTAATTGCCAAAAATAATGTGATGTATGGCTTGATATTTTGCATTTTTGATTTTGCGTTTTTAAAGGTTTTGAGGTGACATCTTTTTGCTGGCTACACACTCAAATTTTAGCAGAATTGTGACTGGCAAAAAGGTGTCATCTCGAAACCGAACCCGCCCATGAGATGACACCTTTTTGCCTTTAAAACAACTGCTTTAATTGTAAATTATGGCCGGCAAAAAGATGTCACCTCATGGGCTTAATTTCCAATTTCCACCCCTTCCATCTCCTCCGTTAGCGGCATCTCCTCCGTAATCTCCACCTGCTCTTCCTTTGCTTTTTTTACAAAAAACTCAGACAGCGTGGCGAAAATCACGTAAAGCCCCGGCACGAGCACGACCCCGAACACCGTCCCGAACAGCATCCCGCCCGCTGCCGCTGCGCCGATGGTCCGGTTGCCGATGGCACCTGCGCCGTTGGCGAAAAGCAGCGGCAACAAACCAGCGATGAAGGCAAACGAGGTCATCAGGATGGGGCGCAGGCGCAGGGTCGCCCCTTCGATGGCGGCCCGGAGCGGCGTCAGGCCCTCCTTGTGCTTCATGGCGGCGAACTCGATGATGAGGATGGCGTTCTTGCCCAGCAAGCCGATGAGCATGACCATGGCAATCTGGGCGTAGATATTGTTCTCCAAGCCCATCGCTGCGAGCAGTGCAAAAGCCCCGAACACCCCCGTCGGGAGGCTTAGGATGACGGGCATGGGCAGCAGGAAGCTCTCGTATTGCGCAGCAAGCAGCAAATAGACGAACAGCAGGCAAATCAGGAAGATATAGACGGCTTGGTTGCCCGTCGCCAC
>JALOMF010000414.1 GCA_025455635.1 Saprospiraceae bacterium
CATGCTATCTATGCTCAAATTGCACAGTTCGTTGACCGCCAAAATAGCAATGCTCAAGCCCGTGAAAATGATGAGGCTGTAAAATGCGCCCACCACGAAATTGCCGAAAAGCCGCTTGTTGTACTCCCAAAAATCCTCCACGGAGGCAGCGCCAAGGTACGGGATGAAGGCCACGCCAAGGTGCGCTGCCAAGTTCAGGCCAATGAACCGGATGGGCGTGCGGGCATTGTCAAATTCGGACCAGTCCAATGAAAAATAGTAGAGCACGCAAAGCCCGATGGCTGCCACGGAGGGCAGCAGGCCCAAAGCTGGACTCAATCGCCATTTTTCAGCCACCAGTTTTGCGCAAAGCGTCAGTGCAAGACCCAACGAACAGGCCATCACGAGTTTTGAATACGCTTTTTCGCCTTGTGTGGTGCCGTCCTCCAACAAGCACATCAAGGCCACTGTGCCCACGGCGGCGGCCAACATGACGAACGGGAATCGGCGCAGTACGGCCAGAAAAGCATCTGCAAGGAAGGGTATGGAAGGCAGTTTCATCTGGTGTATTTTTGTGAAAAAATAAATGGCCGGAAATGTACGGCAGTTTTTCAGTTTTCACATAAAACAATGAGGGACAACAGCTTGCGAATCAAATTGGCCTTACTGCTTTGAATTGGAGCGGGTTTGATACATTTGCAAACCAAATTTCATGGCATTGGCCAAAATGCGCCCCCTGCGTGCTGGCCAGCGCCTTTCATCTAAAACAAACATGAGACAACTTCTTAGCTGTTTTTTTCTCGCTTGCGCCATGTCGCTGGCAGCACAAACCGACACTACCATCTATAAAATCGTGGACGAAGCGCCCCGTTTCCCCGGCTGCGAGATGCTCGATACCACCATCGCCGCAAAAACGCTCTGCTCCCAGCGGGCCATGCTCGTTTTTTTCAACCAAAACATCAACTACCCCCTCCAAGCCCGTGACCAGAACATCGAGGGCACCGTGGCGCTCAGTTTTGTGGTGGAAAAAGACGGCTACATCTCCAACATGGCCGTGCTGCGTGACATCGGCGGGGGCTGCGGCGAAGAGGCCCTGCGGGTCGCATCCGGCATGAACGAGGCACTGAAAGCGGCGAAACTCGCTTGGGTTCCTGGCAAAAAAGCGGGCCTGCCCGTGCGCACCCAAATCTCGGTGCCCATCAAATTCAAGCTCGAAGAACCATCGGATTTCGTCATCGTGAACGCCGTGGACTCGGTCTGGGTAATCGTGGACGATTCGCTGACCTACACTGGTGGCGATGCGGCGCTAGAGCAGTTTTTTGCCAAAAACCTCAAGTACCCCGACCGCTACAAGGACAGCTGCATCATCGGCACGATGGACATGACCCTGCTCGCCCACCCCAACGGCATGGTGAAGGTACTCGACCTCAGCGACTACTGGAACCTCGGCAACGAGTTCAGGTGGGAGGCCGTGCAGGTAGCCACCGCCACTTGGGGCCAATGGAAACCCGCCACCCGCAAAGGCCGACAAGTGCCCTCCTCCGCCGAAATCAGCGTGACCTTCCGGCCCGAAGCTGGCAAATGCCCCCAGGCCGTGGCCAAGTACGAAAAAGCCGTCGCCATCGCCGACGAAGGCAGCAGACTCTACAACGAAGGCAGCCACGAACAGGGCGTGGTCAAGCTGACCGAAGCGCTGGACATGTTCCCGAACAACGCCAATTTCAGGTACCTGCGTGGGCAAGCTTACATGAACATGAACCGAATGACCGAAGCCTGCGACGACTTCAAAAAGGTGCGTGCCACTGTTTTCTTGGAAGTGGTGGAGCAGCTGATTCCGCTGCTTTGTAAGTAGGATTTGATTGTTGGATTGTTGGATTGTTGGATTGCTAAGTTGTTGGATTGTTGCCCGTATCACGAGAACAATCAAACAATCCAACAATCGAACAATCCAACAATTTCCACCATTCCACATCGTTTTGAAGCTGACAACTTATTTTGAAACAAAAACATATTTGATGCAAATCCGCCTTTCGCTTTTTGGCCTTCTCAGTTTTATTTCCTTCGTAAAAATCGGGGCACAGACCGACACCATCCCCGCTGCTGATTTCACCATCAAGGGCGCAGCCATCGGCATCAGCGCCCCAGAAATGATTGACCAGATGATGGTCACCATGCCCGGCCTCGGCAGCAACGCCAAGGCCATGATGAACGAGCAGAGCATCAAAACCTACCTCATGCCACCCCGCAAAGTGGGCCAACGGGGCACCATCACGAGCTATATCCTGTCGGCCTGCATGGAGTTTTACGCCAATTTCCAGCAGAACTACAAAGTGAACCTCAGCCCCGACTACGTGGCGCTGAACCTCGTGAAAGAAGGCAAACCCGACATCAAAAACAGCCTGCGCTTCCTCGTCACCGACGGCACCGTGACCGCCGACGCCGTGCCCTACGACTCGCCTAAAATACCCGGCAGCGCCAGTGCCGCCAACCGTTTCCGCATATCCAATTACCTCCAGATTTTCAAGGAGACGCACCGTGAAACCCAAAAGGTCTTCGAGGTGCAAAAAGCCCTGATGCGGGGCAACCCGGTCATCGTGGAGATGAACGTGCCACGTGCCTTTGAGAAAGTGACCAACACCCGTTTCTGGTCGGCCATCGGCTCACAGGACGAACGCATCATGCTGCCCTTCATGGTCGTGGGCTACAACCTTGAGCTGGAAGCCTTCGAACTGCTCAGTTCTTGGGGCACCGAGTGGGGAACCAATGGCTACCTCTGGGTGGATTTCGATGATTTTGGGGAGCTGGCGCAAAATGGCTACGTGCTCGTACCGACGCCTTGAGCCAAGTTGTTTCATCGAATCTGGGAATTTTCGAGAATTGGCCTTGTTAATGTGCAATACTGCCCGATTTTTGCTTGTTCAATGGAAATTGCTTTTGCTTTTTTACAAAAATCGAAGCCTGCACCTGGGCACTCAATACTGGATTTTCATGAAACGAACGATTAGCTACAAGCCAAAATTCATCGCCACGCTCTGCCTCTTGCTCACCGCAGGTAGCCTTTTTTCACAAAAAAAACTGGAACTGGTCTCGCAGATTGATTACGTCTCCTTGGCCAACGACGTTTGGGGCTACACGGCCCCCGACGGCACCGAGTACGCACTGGTGGGCTTGCGCAGCGGCGTGTCGGTGGTGAGCCTTGCCGACCCCGCCAACCCCGTCGAAATCCAGTACATCCCCGGTGATCAATCCACTTGGCGTGACCTGAAAACCTGGGGCCACCACGCCTACGTGACCACTGACCAATCGGGCACGACGGAGGGACTGCTCATCATTGACCTGAGCGGGCTGCCCAACGGCGTCACTTGGTCGAATTGGACGCCCGTGCTGCCCAACCAGACCAGCCCGCTCTACACTTGCCACAACCTCTGGATTGATGAATTTGGCTACTGCTACCTCTCTGGCTGCGACCAAAACAGCGGCGGCGTTATCATCCTCGATGTGTTCTCTACGCCCGGCACGCCCCAGTTCGTTTCGTACAATGTCCCGGTTTACGCACATGACTGTTTCACGCAAAACAACCTGCTCTACACGGCTGAAATCTTCGAGGGCCGGTTCCAGGTCTTTGATGTGACCGACAAGCAGGCCCCGCAGCTGCTGGCATCGCAAAGCACGCCGTTCGAGTTTTGCCACAATGTGTGGGCCAACGCCGATGGCTCCGTACTGTTCACCACCGACGAACGGGCCAACGCCCCCACCGCAGCCTACGACCTCAGCGACCTCGACAACATCAAGCTCTTGGACGAGTTTCGGCCCTTGGCCACGCTGGGCACGGGCGTCATCCCGCACAACGCCCATGCGATTGGGAACTACGTGGTCATTTCCAATTACACCGATGGCTGCGTGGTGCTGGATGCCTCCCGCCCCGACAACCTCATCGAGGTGGAGAGCTATGATACCAGCACCGATTTTGACAATGGGTTTCATGGCTGCTGGGGCGCCTACCCCTATTTCCCGTCAGGGCTAATAGCGGCCTCGGATATTGAAAACGGGCTTTTCATTTTAAGGCCCAGCTACCCACGGGTTGCTTATTTGGAGGGCAAAGTCTCAGACTCGGAAACGACGCTGCCGATTGCTGGCGCCAAAGTGGAAATAGTGTCGGAAGATGCCAACTCCGCCACCACCAGTTTCACAGGCGAGTATAAAACTGGGCAGGCCAATGCTGGGACCTTCGAGGTGATTGTCAGTGCGAAAGGCTACTATGAACTAAAAACTGAAGTGACGCTGGTAGCAGGTGAGGTGGTGGAGTTTTTTGCAATTCTAGCCCCATTGCCCAAGCATAATTTGAGCGCATCTGTGGTGGAAAAAGGCACTGGCAAGCCCATCGCCAACGCTTCCGTTTTGCTTGAAAATCAAGACTTTAGCTATGAAACTCAAACTGACGGGAACGGCATTTTTGAG
>JALOMF010000021.1 GCA_025455635.1 Saprospiraceae bacterium
GTATTGATTTCAGCGCCCGCTGGCAGGTGGCCAAGTGGCTCTACGCCGACGTGGACCTGAACCTGACCAAGCCCCGTGCCAAGGGCGAACCCAGTGGCGCCGACTTCATCCCCCTCGCCCCCACCAGCACCAGCATCGGCGGGCTGACGGCACAGGCCAAGAACGGCCTCTACGGCAGCCTCCGCTACCGCTACATCGGCGACCGCCCCGCCAACGAGGACAACTCGACCGTGGCCACTGGCCAGTTCGTGGTGGATGCGCTCGTGGGCTTCAAAAAGCGCAACTACGAAATCACCCTCTCCGTGCAGAACCTGCTCGACGAGGAGTACAACGATGCTCAATTCGACACGGAAAGCCGCCTGCAAGGTGAACTGGAACCGGTGACGGAACTGCATTTCACGCCGGGTGCGCCGTTCTTTTTGAAGGGGGGGGTGAGTTATTTTTTTTGAGAGGAGGGATTGGAAAGCCCGATAGGGATTTCTAAGCCTGAGCGGTGGGCACAATTGGGCGGCAAAAATGGGGTAAGTTTTCGAGAAAAACGAGGTTAAAATAGGCGGGTTAGTTCCGCTCCTCATCAATCTTCCTCAACTGCTCGACATCCTCCAAGTCCTTCGGGCGGCCAGTGGCTGCTTTTTCCTTCAATAAATCGGCGAGGTGGATGAGCGGCACTTCGACGCCATCGAAGCTGATTTTTTTCGCTTTCGCAAAACAGGCGGGGAAGTCCGCTTTTGTAAACGACTTCAAATGCCCCATGATTTCCACCTTGAAGCCGTTGGGCAGGTGGAAGCCCGTCCAGCCGGGTGCCCACTGCATGTCAGCAAGGAGTTCACCTCCGGCAATGCCCGCTGCGGCGCAGGCTTTGCCGAGAGCTTGGCGGTTGTCGGGGGTGTCGTTTACCCAAAGGTCGAGGTCGCCCGTGTTGCGGGCATGGCCGTAGGCATTGACGGCGAAGCCGCCGATGAGCAGGTACTGGACACCGTGCTCGTTGAGTTTTTGGAAAAAATCGTGGACAGCTTGGTACAAGTCGGTCATTGCTGTTGGCTGTTGGCTTTTAGCAGTTGGCAGTTGGTGGAGCGAAGCCGAAAGCTCAATCAAATCGGTCAAAAACCGAAGCTGCTGCGTGGGGGTGCGCTGCAAGGCTAGGCGGTTTTCCGCCCGCTCGATTTCGGCTTGTGAAAGGCCCTGGTAGTTGAAAATTGTGGCGACGGCCATGCTTCGTTTTTTGCTTCGCAAATTAGGGAAAACTCACTCCACCGACAAATCCAGCGTCCGTAGCCGCCACCGGGTCACTTCGCCCTCCTTGTCCCGGCGGATGCGGTAAGTACGGTGCTTGAAGATTTTTTTTATCAAGATGCCAGAGGCCACGCTGGTGGCGGGTATCACGTAGGCGGAGTTGGGGATGTTCTGAAAAGGGTCGTCGCTGACGGCCTGGTCAATCACCGTGTAAAGTACCCAAGCAGCTGCGAAATTGAAGAGTTGGTTGCCGATGCTCTTCGACCAGCGCCCACTGCTGAAGCTTCGGAATGCCACGATGCTGTCCACGGCGACGTGGCCGTTTGCGAAGAGTACGAACTGTTTGTCATAATTGATATCCTCAATGACACGGGTGTACCACTGGCCATTGTTGAGGCGGAAGGTGATTTCGTCGCCGAGTTGGTACTTGAAGGTCTTGGTGCTGTGCAGGCGTTCGAGCTGGAGGTATTTTTGGCCGAAGGCCAATATCCCAAACACAAGCAACAGCAGCGAGCATAACGTTTTTTTCATGTTGAAATCAATTTCCAGAAGGTGCTGTTTCGTTCGGCTTCGGGTTGGCAGCCACAGCAATGTTCTTTTTGTAAAACAGGTGAATCATCGTCTGCATGGCCTTGTCAATCTGCGCCGTGGGCATGTCTTCCTTGGCCACGTAGAGCACCATGCAGGCGTACTGGTGCTCATTGCCCTCGATGCGGCGGTAGAGGCGGTGCTTGTTGAGCCGCCAAGCCTCCCGCACCTGCCGTTTGATGCGGTTGCGGGCCACTGCCGACTTGAAGTTTTTCTTGGGCACGCTGACCGTGAACTGCACGGGTGCGCCGCCCTCCGGCATGGGTTGCGCCGACCAGAACAGCCGCAATGGATAGACGCCAAACGACTGCCCATCCTTGAACAGGCCGCCGATGACTTTTAGGCTTTTGAGCCGCTCCGCTTTTTTGAAAGTAAATTCAGGCATAATTGGATTTACGATTTCGGATTTACGATTTACGAATGGGCGTCTGCCCGATTGCCAACCCTGTGTCCAAAAACGCTATCAAATTTAACGTAGGGTTCTTTCAACAGCTGCGAAGTTGGGCATTTTTCACCAATAAAAAAGCCGATGCCCATCCCGAAGAATCGGGACAAGATATGCCAACGGCCAATAGCATTTTACCTACCTTTGCTCTTTAATTTCATAAATCCGCAACATGGGTGCGAGAAATGAAGATGCCATCATCGAGGAAGTGAAGCGATTGTTCGCTGGCCACCTCGAACAACATGCCTTTCGCAAAACGCCGGAGCGCTTTGCGATTTTGGAGGAAATTTACCGCCGCAGCGACCACTTCGACGCTGAGGCGCTCTATATCCACATGAAAAACCAAAGCTACCGGGTGAGCCGGGCCACGGTTTACAACACCCTCGACCTGCTCGTGACCTGCGACCTCGTGAAGCGCCACCAGTTTGGCAAGAACCTCGCACTTTACGAGAAATCCTACGGCTACAAACAGCACGACCACCTCATCTGCGAAAACTGCGGCAGGGTGTTCGAGTTCTGCGACCCCCGCATCCAGCAAATCAAGGACATGATGGGCGAACTGCTCAAATTCAAGGTCAACTACCACTCGCTGAACCTGTACGGGGAGTGCAATGGGGCCTGTGAGCGAACTGCAAAAAAAACAAGCGAATCATGAGATTGAGCGTGGACCTAAAATTTGAGCAGCTGCTTGCCTTTGTAAGCCAGTTGCCCCTTCGGGAAAAAAAACGCCTTGTGAAAGCGGTCATGCAGGATATTGACCAACAGGAAAAGGAGCCTACCAACCTTCAAAAACTGCTGCTTTCTGGACCTACATGGACCGACGAGGAATACAAGGCTTTTCTCGAAGCACAAGCTGAAATAAATCAAATAGCTAACCTTAATCTGGTTACTCGTTAAAACGGAAACATGACAATAGACGTAATCCTCGGCCTGCAATGGGGCGACGAGGGCAAAGGAAAAATCGTTGATTTTCTGGCTACGCAATACGACGTAGTGGCCCGCTTTCAAGGCGGCCCCAATGCTGGGCACACGCTCAAGTTTGACGGCAAAAAATACGTGCTGCACACCGTGCCGAGCGGCATTTTCCGGCAGAACCTGCTCAACCTCATCGGCAATGGCGTGGTCATTGACCCCATCACCCTGGTCAAAGAACTCGAAAACCTCGACAGCGCCGGGGTGGAGTACCGCAGCCGGCTGCTGATAGCCAAAAAGGCGCACCTCATCCTGCCCAGCCACCGCCTGCTCGACGCAGCCAACGAGGCCGCCAAGGGCAAGGAAAAAATCGGCTCCACGCTCAAGGGCATCGGCCCGACTTACATGGACAAAACGGGGCGCAACGGCCTACGGGTCGGCGACTCGCTGCTGCCCGATTTCATGGAGCGCTACAACTCGCTGAAAAACAAGCATTTGGGCTTGCTCCAGGCGCTGCCCAATATTGAATTCGACCTCGAGGCGGAGGAGCAGCGCTGGTTTGCAGCACTGGGCGTGCTGCGCTCGCTCAAGCTGGTGGACGGCGAGTATTTCATCAACCAACAGCTGAAGGAAGGCAAACGCATTCTTGCCGAGGGCGCACAAGGCTCCATGCTGGACATTGACTTCGGCACCTATCCTTATGTGACTTCGTCAAACACCATTACCTCCGGCGTTTGCAGCGGCCTTGGCGTCGCTCCGCAAACCATCGGGCAGGTCATCGGCATCACGAAGGCATACTGCACGAGGGTCGGTGGCGGGCCGTTCCCCACCGAGCTGCTGGACGAGACGGGCGATTTTTTGCGAAGCGAAGGCGCTGAGTTCGGCAGCACGACCGGGCGGCCACGGCGTTGCGGTTGGATTGACTTGCCCCAGCTCAAGTACACCATCATGCTCAACGGCGTTACGCAGTTGGCCATCACGAAGATTGACGTGCTGAACAAGTTCGAGCAGATTAAAGGCGCCACGCACTACCACTACGATGGCCAAACCACCGACCAACTGCCGTTCGACCTCTGTGGCTTGGCACTGGAGCCGGTTTACAAGGACTTCGAGGGCTGGCAGCAGCAGTTGGACGCCGCCAAGGAGTTCGACGATTTGCCGAAGGCGGCACAAGCTTACCTCGAAGCGCTGGAAACCTACTTGGACGTGCCCATCACGATGGTGTCCACGGGGCCAGAGCGGGAGAGCTTGATTTTGAAGGAGATGCTGATGGAGCTGCCGTGGTGAGCTGACGGATGGCTTTTTATCAACAAAAAACGAAACGACATGCGCTTTTTTTTCTGCTTCTCAATGGCCTTGCTACTCGGATGCTCTACTGGCGGCACCGTGGAGGTAGCGGGCGTGAAGGTCGGGGCCAGCCTTAGGGCCTTCGCCGATGGCCAAGGCTTTGACTACACGGGCCACCTCGACAAGGCCATCAAGGGCGATGAAGCCGCTTTGCAGGAACTGCTGAAGTTCAACCCCAGCCAAGACAGCGCCGCCGCCGTCGGGCACGGCCAGGTGATGAAGGCCCTGCTGGGCAAATTGGGCGACGAGCTTTTTTCACAAAAAATAAATCCACTGACCGAAAGCCAAAAGCGCCAACTGTGGGCAGGCTTGGAACTGGCCGGCGCCACTTCCCTGAAGAACGAATCGCCCACGACAATGAAGGCGCTCCTGCCCAATGACACACCGACAGCGCACCGTGGGCTTTATGTTTTCAATGACGACCAAAGCAGCTTCCGGGACTGCGCACAGCCCGACGCCCGCTACCTCGTGGTGGACGAGACGGGCGGCAACTTGGAAATCAACTACCGGAAACTGGTCAAGTTCCCATACCCCAATCAGCCCGTTTACTTAGCAGTAAAAGGGTTTAAGGCTCCTTATTTTGGCAGCAAAAGCCTTTCCGACGGCTTTGATGCTTTCTTCATCGTTACGGAAGTCGAAAAAATGGAAGCGAAGAACTTCCGCAACACCTGCATCACCTACGATTTTTGGGCATTGGGCACCGAGCCGTTCTGGCAGGCGCAGGTCTCGGCTGCCGAGGGCATTATCGAGTACCGTGGCATGGACGACGACCGTACGAAGGTATTCGCCTACCAGCCCCCGGTGGAGGAAAAGGGCGTGAAAATCTACGCAGGCGTAAACCAAGAGAGTGGCGACAATATCAGAATCGAGGTTGAAGATAGGCCCTGCGGCGATGGCATGTCGGACCGTGCCTACCAGCTTTCCCTGAAGCTCACCATTAACGGGAAAGACCTGAGCGGCTGCGGCATCCCATTCGAGGAGGTGGCGCAAGACTCAAGCGAAATGGAGGGCAACTGAAACTAAAACACGGTTTTTGGGTAAAACATCAAGTTCGATTTTACATTTGTCCTGTTTTTAGATTGGCCCGATAACAAGCGACTCACCCATGCCTCCGGCAAGCTCCTCAGACATGAATGAGTTTTTAACCTTTCACCGATAAAAAGTGAGCTTCCGCAGTTTTTTTCTCAGCAAAAACTCCTTGCTCAAGGTTCAGCGCATCACCGACAACTTGGTGTTTGGCGTTGCTATACTCGGGTTTTTCTTGATTTTCGCCGATGTAGGTAATTTTCACTCCGTTGGCGAATCAGCCATTGATACGGCCTACCGGGCTACGTTGGTCTTCTTTTTCTTGCTGCTGTGCCTGCGGGCGTACCTGAATTTTTTCCTGCTCAAGCGAAAACGGGAGAAGTGGATAGTAGTCTTGGAGCTGGTTTTTTTGGCGGTCTTGTTGCTGTCGCAATGCAACACAGGGCTGTTCGAGTCGTTGGCTTCGAGGGAGTTCCTGCAGTTGGCCATCTTCGTCATTTTCGTCGTTGAAATATCCACCCGTAGCCTCCAGATTGAGCAAATCAAGGTCAACCCTGCACTGCTTTTCATATTCAGCTTTCTCATACTCATCATCATTGGTGCGTTCGCACTGATGCTCCCAATCTCTACCACATCGGGCAGCTTTCCCTTCATTGATGCGATTTTCACGAGTACGAGCGCCGTGTGTGTGACGGGGCTTGGCGTTGTGGACACGGGCACGTATTTCACCCGGTTCGGGCAAAATGTGATATTGGTGCTGGTATCCCTCGGTGGCGTAGGCGTGATGACCTTCACGAGCTTTTTTGGCCTGTTCTTCAAGGGAGAGTCTTCGTTCAAGAATCAATTGATTTACAAAGACTTCACCGGGGCCGATGAGCTGAAAAACGTGTTTTCCACGATTGTGAAAATCGT
Source organism: Saprospiraceae bacterium (assembly GCA_025455635.1). Taxonomy (GTDB): domain Bacteria; phylum Bacteroidota; class Bacteroidia; order Chitinophagales; family Saprospiraceae; genus UBA6168. The sequence goes on from JALOMF010000021.1 coordinate 6,464, forward strand.
ATCGTTCACCATCGGCGTTGAGTTGGTTGGCAGTGTTCTACTGTTTTGCACGCTATCGTCAGTTGACTTCAACGAAGACTTGGGTGAGCAGTTTTATTTTGCATTTTTCCACTCCGTTTCAGCTTTCAACAACGCTGGCTTCCAATTGAGGTCAATGGGGCTTTATGACCCTATCTTGAGGGAGAACCATGTTTTTCATACCATCACTGCATTCCTCATCATCTTCGGTGGCTTGGGCTTTTTCATCTCGTTCAACATCGTTGACTATTTCCGAGAACGCCTGCTTACCCGCCTGCGGCAATGGTTCCTAGGTGCCCCCTACAAGCATGTGCCTTGGTTCATCAACTTCAATTCCCGTATCGTACTGCGCACCACTGCGATACTTTTGATAGTGGGCACGGTACTGTTCTACATCACCGAGTACGATGCTTCGCTGAAGGAGCATGGCGGCGTGGGCAAGTGGTTTGTGGCATTTTTCCTCAGCGTGACCCCCCGCACGGCAGGTTTCAACAATATCGACATGGCCACCCTCACCCGGGAAGGCATGATGATTACCCTGCTTTTCATGTGGATAGGCGCATCGCCGGGTTCGACGGGCGGCGGTATCAAGACCTCGACCTTTGCCGTGGCCACGATGGGCATTTTCAATATTGCACGGGGCCGGGACCACATCGAGTTCGCACGGCGTGAAATCGCCAACGAGTCGCTGCTGCGGGCGTTCATCGTCATTTCGCTTTCGCTCATAACGCTGGGCTTTTCCACCTTGATGGTCGGGTATTTCAATCCTGAAATCAGTTTGGACAAAGTGGTTTTCGAGTGTTTCTCAGCATTTGGCACGGTGGGGCTTTCGCTGGGCATTACCGCGCAACTGACCACGGCTAGCAAGGCTATTATTTCGCTGACCATGTTTATTGGTCGGGTTGGTGCCTACACGATGCTGCTTTCCGTGCTGAAAAAAGCTATAGACACCAAGCACTACCGCTACCCGGTCGAAAACGTGATTATTACTTAAATGGATGATTGTTTAATTGCTGAATTGTTTGATTGTTGACCATATAGGTCAATCGTAATTTACGGTGCTGAAATAAAACAGCAAAGCCTCAAACAATTCTAACAATAAAACAATCCAATAATCATTACCATGAAATTCATCATCATTGGCCTAGGCAATTTTGGGGCATCGCTCGCCATCAAGCTCACCGAAATGGGCCACGAAGTCATCGGCGTGGATAAGCGGGTAGAGAAAATAGACGCCGTGAAGGAGCGCCTCACCTTCACCGTGGCCCTCGACTCCACCAACCCGGAGGCCATCAAGAACCTGCCCGTGGAGCAGTCCGACGTGGTCATCGTGGCCATCGGCGAGGACGAGGGCAGTTCCATCCTCACCACTGCCCTGATGAAGCAGCACAACCCCAAGCGCCTCATCGGGCGTGCCATCACCGTGCTGCACCACAGTGTGTTGGAAGCAATGGGCGTGGACGAAATCATCCACCCCGAAGAAGAGGCCGCTTACCGCCTTGCGAAGCGACTAGAACTGCACCAAATCATAGATTCCTTTGAGATTTCAGAGAAATACTCCATCTACGAGATCAACCTGCCGGGCGACCTCATTGGCAAGACCGTGGCCGAAACGGAGTTCCGCCAGCGCTACAACATGAACATCATCACCATTATTCGCAAGAAAAAACGCAAGAACATCCTCGGCGTGACCCGTGAAGTAAAGGACGCCATCGGCGTCGTCACACCCGAAACCATTTTGCAGGAAGGCGATTTGTTAGTTGTTTTCGCAAGAAAAGAGGACTTGGATACCTTCCTGAACGGCTAGGCATCCCGGTCGCCAACAGCTACTGCCATTGGGCAGCCTCAGCCCCGTAGCTGTTCGATTTCCTCCACGGTCTTCGGCACCGGGCGGCCAAGCACTTGGTGGCCGCTCTCCGTCACCAGCACATTGTCCTCGATGCGTATGCCGCCGAACGAGCGCCAGTCCTTCAGCGCCCCGTAATTGATAAAATCCTTGAATTTTCCCTCCGCCTCCCACTGGTCCATCAGTTCTGGGATGAAATACAGGCCCGGCTCCACCGTCAGCACAAAGCCCGGCTCCAGTGCCCGGCCCAAGCGAAGGTATGCCGTGCCGAACTGGGCGCTGCGCTGCACCTCGTCGGAATAGCCCACGTAGTTTTCGCCCAAATCCTCCATGTCGTGCACGTCCAGCCCAATCATGTGGCCGAGGCCATGCGGGAAGAAGAGCGCATGGGCGCCCTGCGCCACGGCCTCGTCGAGGTCGCCCTTCATCAGTCCGAGCGATTTCAGCCCCTCGGCCATGCGGCGGGCGGCGGCGAGGTGTACTTCCTTGTAGGTCAGCCCTGGCCGCAGCGAGGCGATGGCGCTCACCTCGGCATCCAGCACGATATTGTAAACGTCTTTTTGCTGCTGGGTAAAACGCTTGTCCACTGGACAGGTGCGGGTCAAGTCGCCAGCGTAGTGCAGGTGCGTCTCTGCGCCGTGGTCGCCGAGCAGCAGTTGGCCGCTCCGCAATGTATTGTAGTGGTGATGATTGTGCAGCACCTGCCCGTTCACGGTCATGATGATGCCGTAGGCCAGCGCACCACCCATTCCCGTGGCGATTCCAGCGGCGATTCCAGCCAGTTCCGCCTCTTTTTTGCCAGCGGCGGCGGCCTTTATCACGGCCACGTGCATGGCTCCACTGATGTCCACGGCCCGCTCCATTTCCGCTACTTCCTCCGCCGATTTGTGCGAACGCTGCGCAACGATGGCCCTAATCAGGGCTTCCGAGGCGTTTTCTTTCAGCTTCGCAACGGGCTGGCCGAGCATTTCCGAAAGGGCAATCATATTGTCGTGGCGATACGGCGGCGTGAAGTGAACCGTGCGGCCTTGCTCCACCGCTTTATTTACAAAACCAGCCAAGTCTTTGAACGGCAACGTTCTGTGCACGCCCACCCGGCTTGCTTGCTCCGCAATAGTGGGGAGCGGGCCCGTCCACACGATGTCCTCCATCGTCAGCTCGTCGCCGAAGACGATGTCCTCCCCGGTGTCCAAGTCCAGCACGGCAGCGAGGTTGGGCTGGTCGAGGCCGAAGAAGTAGAGGAAGTTAGAGTCTTGCCGGAAGTGGTAGGTATTGGCCCGGTAGTTCATCGGTGCCTCGTTGTTGCCGAGGATGAGGATGAGGCCGGAGGCTACCTCCTTGCGGAGGCGGCTGCGGCGGGTGGAGTAGGTATTTTCTGAAAACATGGTTACTGAATTTTATAGCTGACAAACGCTACCTGCTTGCTATCCGGCGACCAGGACGGCACGTTGAAGCTGCCCTGTCCGCCGAAAAAAACCTCGGTCAAGTCCTTCACTTCGCCTGTTTCGATGTTCATCAGGCGCAGCTTTACGTCTTTCCCGAACGGGTGTTGCCCCTTTTGGTCGTCCAAGTAGCTGATGTAGGCCAGCCACTTTCCGTCGGGGGATGGGTGCGCAAACCAGTTGTCATAGCTATCGGAGGTGAGTTGGGTTTGCGCGGAACCATCGGCATTCATTCGCCAGATTTGCATCCGGCCTGTTCGGTGCGAGTTGAAGTAGATGTGCCTACCATCGGGCGAATATTCTGGCCCGTCGTCGAGGCCGGGCGAATCTGTCAGGCGCTTCTCGAAGCCGCCTTGGATGGAAATGGCGTACACGTCCCACTGGTCGTTGCGCCCGGCGCAATAAACGAGCGTCTGGCCATCGGGTGAGATGCCATGCCAGTAGCTGGGCCAATTCTCGGTGACGAGGATGGGCTTTCCGCCCGTGGCAGGCAGCTTGAAGATGCGGGAATTGGCACCTGTGCCTACCCGCTCGTCGTTGTGGCTGATAATCAAAGTGTTGCCATCGAAGCTGTAGCCGTGGTCGTTGTTGCAGGCATTGGCGAAGCCCGTGTTCAGGCGTCGGAGCTTGGGCTTGTCGAACGGCAACTTGTAGAGTTTGCCCGCCTTATTGACCAAAAGCGACCTGCCACTGCGAGACCAGTTTGGTGCTTCGAGGTGTTCGCCGTAGGGCGCCACGTCTGCGAGCACCACCGTGCGCTGCCCCGTGAGGATGTCAACCACCTCCACTTGCGCCGTCACATGCTGCGAAACCTGTGCGGTAGCCAATGTGCTGCCGAGCAGCCCTGTTATGGCAAGGATACCGTTTTTCATAGCGGAACATCAACAGCGTCATAAACCACCACCTTGTTCCACAAGTGCTTGTAGTTGTCAACGAAGGCCGTGTGTATGGGATGCACTTGGTAGGCATCTTGGGCTGCCCTGTCCTTGAGGGTGTTGAGCCAAGAAATGGAATAGCTGCCATCAATCACATCCCTGCTCGTACCGGCTGGTATGCCGATGTGCCAGCTTTTTATCTCCTTGATTTTGGTGAGGGTCTTGAGGCCCTCCACGAGCTTGTCCCGGTCGGCGGTGCTGTCGGGGTTTTTCAGCCAAAAATAGACTTGGTGTACAAAGACGCTTTTCATTGCCTTGGGTTTTGATTCGACCGAGCTGACAGTGGCCAATGGAAGGCTGGCCGCTGCCGCTGCTGCGGTTTTGACGAAATTCCTACGTGATTCGTTTTTCATTTTTATAAAAATTATTGTTTTACAAATTTTTCGGCAGCTAGGTAACCTGCGCCGTCGCTGCTGATTTTCACCCAATAAACCCCTTGCGGCAAGGCCGAGACGTCCATCGAATGCTCCAGCAGGTAGCCGTTCAGGTTGCCCTGTTGCTGGCGGAGCCGCCGGCCGGTCGCATCGAAAAGCTCAACCGTGACGGTAGTTCGTGCTGGCAATACCGCCCTCATTGTCACGCTCTCGACGGCAGGGTTAGGGTACAGTTCCACTGCTACCGACTGCTCCTTGGCCTGCTCGAAAATACCAGTGGCCAAGGGCAAGGTTCCAGCAGCGAAGGCATAGTCGCCGGGCAGCAGCGTGTCAATGCGAATGAATCCATTGCCGTCGCCGATATTGAGCGGCACTTTTTTATAGTACGGGTATTGCCCCCAAGCCACACCCGGCCGTGGCCGCCAGACCAGCGACAGGCTGTCTTCTGGCATATTGGTCAGGTCGTAGTCTAGGTCGGTAGGGTTGGAGCCTTTGTAGTTCAGGGTTACTTTTGCCCTGAAGCCCGACGGGATGATGCCCCCGTAGCGCCAGTAGTGGTTGCTAGAAATCTGAACGCCCTCGGCTGGGTCGGCGGCACCTAGGTAATGGATGAAGCTGACCAATGCAGAATCAGCTGTAACGGTGGTTGCCTGCAAGCTGCTCAGGTCGCAGTGGGCAAGTGCGATGGTGCCCGTATTCTTCACTACTGCGCGGTCTTGAAAGCGGCCCAAGTTGAGCAGGTTGTTGTCGTTGAGCACTTGCCAGACTGGCTGGAAGGGCACACTGACCACCGCCTCGGTGAACTCGCCGCTGGCCACGAAATAGGCGGTGTGCGGCTGCCAGTTTTCATCAAAAAAAGTGATTTCCTGCGGAACATCCGTGTGGAAATGCGGTGCGTGGTGGAGTTTCTGTTGCACAAAAAGCCTTGCCTCGTAGGCGTTCCCCGAAGGGGAAACGTGCACCGAGTCCAGCTCGAACAGCGAGTAGCCCGGCGAAAATATCCAATCGTTGAAGAACGGGTTCAAGTCCACGCCCGTGTTGCTGATAAGCTGGTCACGGAACTGCTCGGCGTCCACCGACTCGTATTCGTAAACATCGAGGATAGAGCGCATGCCCTGCTGGAAGAGCGAGTCGCCGAGGTAGCCCCGAAGGTTGTGCATCATGGCGGCACCTTTTTGGTAGGTGTGCGTGCCATAGGTGTTTTCGTAAGGCAGGCCAGATATCGGCAGGTAGTCGCCGTCACGGATATGGGCATTTTTCACCACGAAATAATTATTGTCCTTTACCACTTCCCTGAAATACTCCTTCCCGAAAACGTATTCTTGGAACAAGTGCGAGCTGTACTCGGCATTGCCCTCTTTTATCCACATGTTTTCGGGGCAACTGAGCGTGGTGATATTGCCCCACCAGTGGTGGCCCAGCTCGTGTGCCATGAGGCGGTTCATGTCATAGTTCGGCCCACCATCAATGCTGAAATCGGGGTACGCAATGAGCGAGGCGTGTTCCATGGCTCCAGCGGTGGTCATCACGTAGCCCACTTGGCCCCATTGGTAGGGCCCAAACCACGACTCCATAATATCCACTGCTTCGGGCAGGTACTGAAAAGCGGCCTTCATCTGGGTAGTATCCCCAGGCTTGCCCACCAGCACCATCGGATAGGTGCCGTAGGCGCCTGTGTGCGGGCGGGTAATGGCCGAATAGGTACTGGTGGCCGTGCCCACGAGGTAGGTTGGCAGCGGCAAATCCATGCGGTACTGGCGCAGTGCCTGCCCGCCGCCGAGGTCGGTCTCACCGAGGAACTGACCGATGGCGTAGCCCTTTCGTCCGTTGTTGGAGATGAGGTTGAAGTCGTAGGTGGCCCGCTCCACGAAATTGTCGAAGCAAGGGTGCCAGCTCCGCCCGAAATTATAGGGATTGCTGGAAAGGCCGATGCCAAGGTTGTAGGCATAGCCGTTTTCAAAAACAAAACCACCGAAGCCGCTGGGGTCGGCAGTGGGGTGCCCGTGGTAGTACACGATTATCTCCATCGTGTCGCCGATGTTGACAGCAGCGGGCAGGTGTACGTTCAGCAAAAGCTGGTCGTAGTCGAAAACGAGCGATGCGCCGTTGTGCATCACCGAGTCCACCGTCAGGTCGAGGAGGTCGAGCGGCAGGAAATCAATGCCGTCCTGCTTGGCGGTGAAGGTGACCTCGCAGGATGCCTTGATGGTTTGGCCCGCAAAATCGGTGACATCGAGCGTCACGGCGTAGTTCAGCACATCAATGCTGTCGCTGCGGCCATTGCTGCCGCAGGCGGCCCTGTCGTCGCCTTCGGGGAGCGGTGGCATTGTTTTATGGTAAAAAAAACAGCCGTTGTGGTCGTGGCCGTGTATTTCGGGCTGCGCCCAAATGGGCGTAACGGCCACTGCGGCAAAAACAAGCAAGAACAGAAGTCGAAGTGTTGTCATTTTTTGCATTTTTTTAGTAGGACGGCCAAAATAGGGAGGCTTGGTGAGGTGACAAAATTTTATTGACTTTTGCCCCGTGCCGGGCAATAGGCCGACATTTGCACACTGATTTTCAAAAAAGGATGCACCATGCCAAACGCAACTGAAAACTTCCCACTCGACCTCCTCCTCATCGGTGGCGGCCCCACGGGGCTGGCCATCGCCATCGAAGCCGAGCGGGCAGGGCTGCGCTACCTCGTGCTGGAAAAAGGTGTGCTGGTCAATTCCATCTTCCGCTTCCCGGCCAACATGACTTTTTTCTCCACCTCCCTCAACCTCGAAATCGGTGGCGTGCCCTTCATCTCGCATACCGACAAGCCCACCCGCCGGGAGGCGCTTGAATACTACCGCCGCATCCTCGAAAGCTGGAAACTCAAGGTGAAGACCTATGAACCCGTGCTGGGCATGGGGCGGCAAAGCTCCGGTGTTTACGAAGTGAAAACCTCGAAAAACACCTATCAGGCACGGCATGTGGCCATTGCCACGGGCTTCTACGACATCCCCCGTTTGATGAACGTGCCAGGCGAGGATTTGCCGAAGGTGAAACACTTCTACGACGAGGCGCACCCCTACGTGGGCCAGCGGGTGCTGGTGGTGGGCGCCGCCAATTCGGCCTGCGACGTGGCGCTGGAGACCTACTACAAAGGCGCTCAAGTGACCATGTGCATCCGGGAGGACGGGATTTACGAGAAGGTGAAATACTGGATTCGGCCCAATATCGAGAACCGCATCAAGGAGGGGAGCATCCAAGCGTTTTTCCGCTCGCAGGTGAAGGAAATACGGCCGCAGGAGGTCGTGCTGACCACCCCCGACGGCGAAGTGACCCTCGAAAATGACTTCGTACTGGCCATGACGGGCTACCAGCCCGACTTCGTTTTTTTGGAAAAACTCGGCATCGAGTTCCAAGCCGACGGGCAGCGTACGCCCGTGATGAACGCCGAGACTTTTGAGTCAAACCTGCCGAACGTCTATCTGGCTGGCGTGGTGCAGGCGGGACTGGACACCAGCAAATTGTTCATCGAAAACACAAGGCACCACGGCGAGGTGATAGTGGGCGAGGTGTTAAAAAAAACTAGCCCAGCCGGACGCCTCCCGCTAGGCTAATTTTTTTTGAAAAACAGGCGTTTCAATTCGCATCCACCACATCCCCGCTGCCGCTGATATGCGAGTTTACCACCGGAAAGCCCTTGTAGTAAACATCGCCGCTGCCGCTAATGCGTACGTCGAGCACTTCCAGCACGTTGACCTCGGCGTCGCCACTGCCGCTAATTTCGAGGTCGGCCTTCTCCACGGGCATGTTGAACGCCTTCAGGTCGCCGCTGCCGCTGATGTCGAACTCAAGGCGCTCGGCCTCGCCCTCCATTTCCATTTGGCCGCTGCCGCTGATTTTACCTTCCACCTCCTCGGCGTACATTCCCACGCAGATGCCACCACTGCCACTCACCCGCAGCGTGATGTCCTGCACGGTGAAGAAGTTCTCGCCCCGGATATCGCCAGAACCTGACACGGCCAAGTACTCGACCTGCGGCATGGTGATGTAGATTTCGAGGTCGTAATCCTTCATGCAGTCATCGAATTCGATGGTCCAAGTGTCGTCCCGCACGTCGGTTTCGAGCTCGTCAATGACGTTGTCCTCGCCCACGGCCAGTACCTCGAACACGTCGCCTTGGGTGATGAAGACTTTTGCTTCGCAACTGAGCTTCACGCCCGTGAAATCAGGCACGTTGAGCGCCCGCTCCACGGTTGGGCCTTCGCCCCGGTCGCAGCCGTCGAACCAACCGTCGTCGTCAGGGTCGCAGGAGGGCATGGTGATGATGGCAGTTGCGAATAGCATCCAATAAAAAACTGATTTTTTCATGGCTTGAGATTTTGAATTTGATTTACACGGTAGCGAGGAGGATGGTCACACGGATTGGACGGATTTGGCGGGGTATTACGGATTTTTATCCGTGTAAAATCTGTCTAATCCGTCCAATCCGTGCCTACATCCTCCCTGCGGGCCACTCCGTTTTATCCCATCAAAACTCCACCCGGTAATTGAAAACCGGGAAAAACCCCGTCTGGGTATAAGTTTCAATGGATTTGGTTTCGTTGTCGTAATACTCGCTGAACACGTTCAGGCGGCCCGTCACATTCTGGATGTCGAGCAGGATGGTGTGCGTCAGGCGCTGGCGGTTGATTTTATAGCTGCAGCGCTTTGCCATTGATACCAAGGATGCTTTTCTTGTTTTTCCCCACCTTGAACTCCTTGCCGCCGAGGGCATGCATGTTGTAGCGCCCATCGAAGCGGGTCGAATACTCCTTGCCGTTCACGGGCGTGTAGAGCGAGCGGTAGGCCGACCCCGTGAGCATGAAATAATAGCTGCGGGTGAAGAACTTCTCCAGCGTCAGGTCAACACCGTAGTTGCGGCCCTTGCCCTCGTTGCCGGTTTGCTCCGCAAAAATCAACTCCCAGATGTCGCGGTAATTGATGAAGGAATTGGTGCTGCCGGGCACGGTCTCCACAGGCACGTCGAACAGGTGCTGGTAGTAAACTTCAGCTTTCAGGCGCATGTCTTGGCCTAGGCGTTGGTCGTAGCCCAGCACGGCGTGCATGGACTTCGTGAGGCCGAGGTCGGGGTTGGCGCTGCGGGGCGTTCCGTCGAGGAGTTTGCCATCCAACACATAGGCGGCCAAATGCTCCCTTTTGCTGTGCAAACCCACGGCTGCACTGAACGAGCGGCGGTCGTTCACCTTGAAATCCAGCGCCACCCTTGGCTCGATGGCCATTTTTTGGTTCAACAAAAACAGGGAATAGTGCAGGCCCGTGTTCAGCGTCCAGCGGTCGTCGAAGCGGTGCTTCCATTGGCCGAAGGCCTGCAAAAAGCCGCCCTCGCCGTGGTTGTCGAAGAGGCGGATGACCTCACTTGAACTTCGTGTAGCTGTAAATTGCCCCCACTCGCAGGGTGTTCTGGGCGTTGAACTTGTGGTTGTAGGTGGAGCTGAGACGGGCCGTGTAATTGGTCGTGTTATAGCCGCCATCGTCGTGCTTTTTGTAGTCGTCTTCGGGGTCGAGCCAGTACTGGTCGCCGCCGTCGGTCTCCCGGCTGACCATCGCTACGGTGCGCAGGTAGCTGCTGCCGGAGAGCAGCAGGCGGTGCGAGAGGCCGACGGTGGCTGTGCTGGCCGACTCCTTGAAGCCCCATTCAGCAAGCTCGCCTGTCCAAGTAGTGCTGTCCTTTTTTGGATAAAACTGCACGCTGTTTTGCCCGGCCAAGCCAAACAGCGCAAAAGTGCCCGCCCGCTCGGTTGGCATGTTGAGTTTAAAGGAAACGTCGCTGTACTTGGGCGTCACGTCCCCCGCTATTTTGATGCCCACGGCATCAAGTATTCCTAATGTTGCGTAGCGGTAATTTATCAAATAAGAGCCTTTGCCGCCCTTGCGGAATGGGCCTTCCGCTGCGCCCTCCAAGCCCAGCGCACCCAGCATCAGGGCGTACTCCCGCTTTTCGTTGTTGCCGTTGCGCATGTTCAGGTCGAAGACGCCAGAGAGCGCATTGCCAAATTCCGAAGGGAAGGCCCCTGTGTAAAAATCGGAGTTGGACAAGGTGCTGCTGCTCAACATGCTGATGCCCCCGCCGCTGCCGCCCATCGAGCCGAAGTGGTTGGGGTTCGGGATTTCGATGCCCTCCAAGCGCCAGAGGATGCCGCTCGGCGAGTTGCCCCGCACCACGATTTCGTTGCTCAGGTCATCGGAGGAGCCGACGGCCACGCCAGCATAGTTGGTGGCCATGCGGGCCGGGTCGTAGAAGCTGCCAGCGTAGCGGCTCGTCTCCTCCACGCTGAAGGAGCGGGCGCTCACGGTGGCCATTTCGTTCAGTGCCTCGGCCTTGTTGTGCTTCGCAACGACCGTGGCCACTTCGAGCTGCACGGCACTCTCCACCAGTTCGAGGTTGAGCACGAGTTCCTTCCCGGCGGTCACGAGGATATTGGGCATGGTGAGCGGCTCGTAGCCGAGGTAGCTCACTTGCAGCGTGTGCCGCCCGACGGGTATTTTTCCGAGTTTGAAATTGCCATCAGTGTCGGTCACATCACCCACCATCGGGTCGGAGTTCAGCAGGGCGACCTCAGCGCCAATGAGCGGGGCCTTGGTTTCCCGGTCGGTCACATTGCCCCGGATGGTTTGAAGGATTGCTTGTGCTTGCAGGCATGACGCAGCCAGCAGGCCGCCGAGCATGAGCACGGCAACAGTTAGGTTTTTCATGAATTCGGAATTCGGATTGCGGATTGCGGATTGGGTGTCCTGCGAATCCCGTCAACCCTTTGTTTTAGAAAGTGAACAGGTGAATCATTTCAATTAAAAACTTGGTTTTACTGGTTTTTTGCTTCGCAAAAATGGGGGCAAAGCTCCGCCCAATGCCATCGCATAATCATGTAGAAATGGAGGCTACAAGGCTTTAGTCATCGAATAAATAGTGGAAAATCAACGGATTTACGAGATTGTAGCAGACCCCCAATCCGAAATCCGCAATCGTAAATCCGCAATCCCCTCAGTCGTCCCACCTACCCCGGTCACGCCCAAAAGCGCCGATGCGGAAGGTGAGCGAGGCGGTCATGCCTTGGAAGTCCTTGGTGTCGAAGGAAGGGTTTTCGGCGAGGCCGTTCATGAAGCGGTAGCCCACTGCACCGCCGATGCGCAGCCAGCGGAAGACGTTGACCTCCAAGCCCGCTTCGGGCGTGAGCGCAAAGAAGGTGTCCTCGTAATCGGGTTCGTTGTTGCTGTCGAACTCGATGTCCACGGCGCCCCAGCCTGCTTTCACGCTGCTGAAGAAGTGGACGACCTCGTGTTGCGGAGCGACATAGCCGAGCCAAAAGCCACCATGCCCCATGTCCAAGCGGTCGAAGTCTTCGTTGATGATGCGGTCGTAGTCCACCGTGCCGAGGCCGTAGCCGCCGATGAAGAAGTCGCCTGCCACGAGGCCGATGCCGCCGCCAGAAGCCGTGGTGAGGTTGTTTTTGAAATCGCTGAACTCCACAATGGGGCTGACGAAGAAGCCCACCCGGCGGCTGCGGCTGAACAGGGTTTCGTCGTTGCTGCCGCCGTTCCAGCGTTGGGCGAAAATTTGCGAAGCGAAACAAGCGAAAAGCACTATGAAGATTGATTTTTTCATTGTTGATAAGGTTTTGATTTTGAAATGGTTTAGATGGTTTAAATAGAGCATGATTTTAGGCAAAAAAGCAGCACGCTACGCTGGTAGCAAGATGGTTTTTTGCCAAAAAAATTGATTACAGGATTTTTAACTCGAAGCAATCAAGCCGAATTCAGCAGCCCCCGACTGCCGACTGTGGACTGCCAACTGCCAACTTCAATCACGGTCCCAGTCATCGTCCCCGAAGCCGCCGAAGCGCAGGGTGAGCGTGGCACCAAAGCTGGAGAGGTCGTCGCCCTTGAAGCCGCTGATGCCGTCGAAGCCGTTCACCCAGCGGTAGGAGGCCGTGGCTGCGATGCGGAAGAAGGAGAACACGTTCACCTCCAAGCCCGCTTCCGGCGTGGTGACGAAGATGCTGCTGCGGTCGGAGTCGAGTTCTTTGTCGTCGAAGTCTTCGAGGCGGTAGTTGGCCTTGCCCCAGCCGAGCTTCACGGAGGCGTAGGGGTGGACGACCCGGTGCTGGAGCGGCGTGTAGCCAATCCAGAAGCCGCCGTGCTTGAACTTGAGCGACTCGTTGCCGAGGGCATTGTCCAAGTTCAAGGTCGTGGTGCCCATGCCGTAGCCGCCGAGGTAGAAGTCGTTGAGCACGAGGGCGCCGCCGCCGCCGCTCACCACTTCCACGTCTTTGTTGAGGTTGGTGTATTCAATGATGGGCGCTCCCCAGCCGCCGATGCGGTCCACGTCGCTGAACATGGTTTCGTCCTTTTGGGCAAAAATGGCCGTTGCTGAAAGCAAAAAACAGATTACGATTGCGTTTTTCATTGTTGAAATAATGGGATTGCTGGGATTGTTGGATTGTTTAATTGTTGTCGTGATACGTGTAACAATTAAGCAATCAAGCAATTCAACAATCATTTTAAAACCTAAACCCGGCGTTCACGCCCACCCAAGCTTTGAGGTTGGTCTTGCCGTCCAAGTCCTCGTCAATCAGGGTGTAGGGCACGACGGGCGATTGGATGATGCCAGTTTCTGGGTTGCGAAGCTGTGACACCATCACGTTGGCCGTGGGGCCGATGAAGAAGCCGATGCTCCTGCCGAGTTGGTGGTTCCACAGCCAGCGGAACTGGCCGATGCTGTTCAAGGTGTTCGTCCAGGTTTCGTTCTCGCTGATGTGCATCGCCATCAGTTCCCAGTTCAGGCTGCTACGTTTAGACAGCTTTGAGACCTTCCCGATGCCGTAGCCGATTCCCCAGATGTACGAGCCGTCGCCCGGCGGAACCCTCGCTCCTACATGAAAGATGTTGTAAAACCGGTTTGCCCCTAGTTTGAGTTGAAAATTTCCGTGCAAAATTTCACTTCCATAAATTTCAAATTTGTTGTAGCCTCGTTTCACGATGTTTATGAGCGCAATTGGTACGCCGCTCACGGTGTCGGAAATATTGATGAGGCCGATTTGGAGGCCCCGCATATTGCCCCTCGCCCGGTTGAAAGTGCCGAATTGGCCCCATTGAACGTCGTTGGCAGAGTTGAACAGGCTGCTTATCTGGAATTTGGTATTGCCCCGGCTCAGGTTGAAAAGGCCGGAGGCTTGCCATTTGGAGCTGCCCCTGCTGCGGTTGAAGCCCCCTGCCGCCTGAAACTTTGAGTCGCCGCCCGTTTTGTTGAAGAGGCCGGAGGCTTGCAGCGCCCTGGCGTTGCCACCTGCCACGTTGAAGAGGCCGGAGGCTTGAATCCCAGCCACGTTGCCCCGCACCATGTTGCCAAATCCAGCCGCCTGTGCCGCTTCGGCGTTGTTGGCGTAATTGACGACGCCCGCCACTTGGAAGCCCTTTGTGACGCCGCCTGCATAATTGAAAATGCCGCCGACCTGCGTGCCTGTCATGTTGCGGTTCACCTTGTTGCCGAGGCCGGCTACTTGGAAGCCGTTCATGTCGTTCCTGACCATATTGAGGCCGCCGCCGACTTCCATGCCGTTCACGCCGCCGTTCACGCCCCAAAGCAGGTTGAGCGAAAGGTTGTTGCTCACATCGTCGCTCTCACGGGTATTGGTGCCGATGAACGGCAAAACCGACACCTGTGCCACCCGCTTATCGGTGGACGGACGGCGGTTCCAGTTGTCGGTCTCGTAGCGCCATTTCTCGAAATTGAGCAGGGTCTGGTCAAACGGGTGGGTGCTCACTTC
>JALOMF010000415.1 GCA_025455635.1 Saprospiraceae bacterium
GACTGGAACTCGCTGGGGAATTTCTCGGCGAGGTGCTTCTCCACTTTTTTCCAAAGCAGGAATTTCGGGTCGGCCACCTTGTCCCGCATTTCGATGAAATTGAGCAGGGCGAGGTCGGCGATGGCGTTGGCGTCCTCTGGGCGGTTGGCGTTGAACTCCTCGATGATGCTGGGCCAGTGCTCCTCGTACTTGTCCATCAGCGAGTCGAGGATGGTGCAGTCCTCGAAGCCAGCGTTCATGCCCTGCCCGAAGAACGGCACGATGGCGTGGCTGGCGTCGCCAATCAACAGCACCTTGTGGCGGTAGTGCCAAGGATTGCAGCGCACCGTGACCAGCGCCGAGGTCGGGTTCTCCTTGAAATCGGCCAAGTAGGCAGGCATGAGCGGGAGGGTGTCGGGGAAGTATTTTTCAAAAAAAGCGGTCACCTGCTCGTCCGTTTTCAGGTTTTCAAACGACACCTCACCTTCAAAAGGCATGAACAACGTGCAGGTAAAACTGCCGTCCACATTGGGCAGTGCAATGAGCATGAACTGTCCACGGGGCCAGATGTGGAGCGCCCCAGTGTCCATCTGGTGGCTGCCGTCGGCATTGGCGGGGATGCAAAGCTCCTTGTAGCCGTAGTCAATGTACTGCTGCGAATAATTAAAGCGGGGCAGCTTTTGCAGGCTCTGGCGAACGGGCGAAAAAGCCCCATCCGTCCCGAAAACCAAGTCGCTTTCGATGGCGTACTCGGCGCCCGTGCGGGTGTCCTGAAAGCGGGCGGTGCTGTTTTCGAGGTCAACGCCGAGGCAGGCTTGGTTGAAATGGATGCGCACGTTTTCCATTTCGTCGGCGATGTTCACCAGCTCGATATTCAGGCCGCCACGGCTCACCGAGTAGATGGCTTGGCCCGCTTGGCCGTAGGGCTGGTAGGTGAGCGAGCCGTCCGTGCCGTGCATCATGCGGCCCGGCATGGGGATGGCCACCTGCTCGATTTTCTCCCGGATGCCTGCGATTTCGACGGCCTTCCAGCCCCGCTCGCTGAGGGCGAGGTTGATGGAGCGGCCACCGACGTAGCCCGCCTGCCGGAAGTCGGAGCGGCGCTCGTACACGTCCACGGTGTAGCCCCTTTTTGCCAAAAACACTGCCCACAATGCGCCGACGAGGCCTGCGCCGACAATGACTGCTTTCTTTTCGTTTGCCATAAATTGGTTTTATTTTGACTTGAACTTTGGGGCAAAGTTATTGAATAGTGGTTGTGGTTTTGGTGAGATAAATCAACCCTTTAGTAATTGCAGAAAAATACCGGCCAAGTGGAGTAGATTGGTGTCCCATAGAAAATCCATGGATTTAGCGGTTTGTTTTAGGAGTCAGCTAGTCAGCAAGGCGCTCAGTTCCTCAGCGGACAGTTCGTCGTCGAATGCAGAAGCCATGGTGTCCAATGTCTCCGCTGAGACGGCAAAAGCTTCAAGTTCGGTTGGAAACTTGTCAAAACCGAGTTGTATCGAAGGACCATTTTTACTATTTATTGGCAAATTCTTATCCGAAAGCCCCACTACTCTTGCGTTGATTTTTTCCGCCAGGGAAACAATCAAGGCCAAGTCATTGGCTGCTGGCATCTCCTCAAATTCAAGCATAATCCGTGCGGTCATTTCTTTTCTTTTGTTACAAAACTACGATAAAAAGGCATTTTTGCACAAGTAGTTAAAATGCTAAACTTGCGCAATGATTAAACTCAACTTAAACGACTACGATATTTCCATCGGCGAAATGGCCGCACCGCTCCGGGCGCTCGTTGCCGCAGGCAGCTACACCAAAATCGCCGTGCTGGTGGACAACAACACCTACCGCCATTGCTTGCCGTATTTTTTGCAAAACATTGATTTCGAGGTAGTTGCCATTGAAATACCCGCTGGCGAGCTGCACAAGGGCCTCGATACCTGTCGCTTCATCTGGTCGGAAATGATGCGCCTCGGCCTCGACCGCCGCTCGCTGCTCATCAACCTCGGCGGTGGCGTGGTGGGCGATATGGGTGGGTTTTGCGCAGCAACTTATCTGCGGGGTATTGACTTCGTGCAAGTGCCAACGACCCTACTCTCACAAGTGGATGCCTCCGTTGGCGGTAAATTGGCCATTGATTTCAACGGGGTGAAAAACAGCATCGGTGCTTTCCAAAACCCCGTGGCCGTGCTGGTTGACCCCGCTTTTTTGAAGACATTGCCTCAAAGCGAAATCCGCAGCGGCTTCGCCGAGGTGTTCAAGCATGCCCTAATCGCCGATGCCGGGCAGTGGCATAATTTGCAGCAAATCAATGATTTAATGACTGTGGATTGGGCAAGCTACCTCGCTCCGTCGCTCTCCATCAAAAAACGCATCGTGGAGGAAGACCCAACGGAAAAGGGCATCCGCAAGGCGCTGAATTTTGGGCATACCATTGGCCACGCAGTGGAAAGCGTTTCCCTTGGCATCACCGACCATTCACCATTCACCAATCACCAATCACTGCTACATGGCGAAGCCGTCGCCCTCGGCATCGTCTGTGAGGCGTGGCTTTCCCATAAAATATTGGGGCTTTCTGCGGCGGAACTAGAAGAAATTGTGGCCTTCGTGCAGCGCTTCTACCCGCATTGGCCGCTGGCCGAGGAGGACTTTCCCGCTGTTTTTGAAATCATGAAAAAAGACAAGAAAAACGTGGGCGGGCGTATCAATTTCACGCTGCTGCCAGCCATCGGTGAGGCGAGGACTGACCAGTTTTGCGAGGTGGGGGTGATTGAGGAGGCGTTGCGGTTTTATATGGGCGGATGTCGGTGAATTTCCAGCAACAACCCTCTGAGTTCTATCAATTTCGGGCGATTAAGTTGCAGCGCATCAATGGTCGCTCGGCCAGTTGGCGTGAGGCCAATCAAGTAAAGTGGGTCGGTGTCCCAAGCAAAATGTTCCGACCAAGCTTGTGTTCGTGGATTGAATAAATCAGTTGTTAAGCCAGTGATTGCATCGACAGCAGTGGTCTTGTTGAACTTATGCGAATTGCAACCCCGGCAAGCGTATGCCAAGTTTTGAAGCAGGGGCTCACCGCCGAGACTTTCAGGAATGATATGGTCCAATTCAAAAGGTTGGGTTGAAAATGCCTCGGGACTGAGGCAATACTCGCACCTGCGATGGGCGATTTTGGCGAGTTCGGTTTTAAGGTCGGCGATAGACATGTTCAAGCAGCTTTGGACTGCCCTAAGCCTAATTGCACCATCAAATCCTCAACGGAGATGCCCCGAAGTTGGGCAAGTTCAATCAGCGCTTTTAGCCAATCGGCATTGTGTCCCTCGGCAGCTTCAACCAAAGTCAACAATTCTTGGTGTTCATTTGGCGTAATGCTTTCCACTTGCAGCTTGGCGTTCAATAAGTCGTACCTGCGCTGGGTTTTTGCTTTCAACGGCTCGTA
Source organism: Saprospiraceae bacterium (assembly GCA_025455635.1). Classification (GTDB taxonomy): domain Bacteria; phylum Bacteroidota; class Bacteroidia; order Chitinophagales; family Saprospiraceae; genus UBA6168. The sequence continues at coordinate 3,416 of JALOMF010000415.1, forward strand.
AATCATTTTCAGCAATTCCAGTTCCCGCTCTGATGGCTTCGGTGCTTTTCGGCGGGCAAGCATGCTGCCAAGCCTATCCATGAATTTCTCTAGGTCTTCTGTGCCCATCTGTGCAGCACCTTTCAAAAGGTCTTCAAAACCCACTTTTACGCCTTTTTGGATTTCTATCGTTTGCATGGTATTGGATTGATTGGTCAAAAATAAGGGTTTTCAGCAATTCAGGTTACAGGCCGATTACCCCAACACCTTATCCACTTCCACCTCAAACCCAAGGTTTTCCACAAAAATCGCCTCTCCCCGTTTGAAGTCCTGCCGATTGGAGTAATCCCCGTTTTGCGGAGTTTTATACACTTCGACTTGCTCGTCTTCGATGTTCACAATCCAAAGTTCAGGTATGCCAGCAGCGGCGAAAAGCGGCTTTTTCACCTCCCGGTCGTAGCCCAGCGAAGTGTCTGAAACTTCAATGACGAGCAGGATGTCCTGTGGCTCAGGGTGTTTTTCTTCGTAAAAATCTGCTCGAAAATGAAGGATGGCAAGGTCGGGTTGCGGTTCTGAGTATTTCCCCAAAAAAATAGGGTCTTGAACGCTGACAAGGTACTTGTCAACATTGGGCATGTTATGAAAAAGGCGCATGATGCGCTTCAAGCGGCTGGTGTGTATGCTACCTATTGGGCTCATCTCAATGATTTCTCCGTTAATCAGCTCCACCCGGTCATCCTCGTCGAGGATGCCGACTTCCGCCATTTTGTGGTAGTCGGTGACCGTGAGCAATCTTTTGGCTAACTGAATGGACATGCCTTATACTTTTTTCAGGTTCTCTTTTTTGTTCGCTTACAAAGCTATGTTTTTTTGTGTGAATCATGCAAACGAAACCTGCACAACCATTCCCTCCCCCACTTGTTAATTTCACCGCCCAAAATCCTACATTTGCCACACCAAAATTTCTTCACCAAATATTTCCAAATTCAGGAAAAAAT
>JALOMF010000416.1 GCA_025455635.1 Saprospiraceae bacterium
ATTTCAAGATTCCCTGCCTGTTTTGTCCAATTATTTCATTTTTTTGCCCTTGTCAAACTTCTTACATGCGCAATTTGAGCAATCCAGTCCATTTTTTCACCCAACAAAAGCCTGAATTGGGCCGCCAAATCGCCGTGCCCATCCTCACCTTGCTGGCATTGCTGCCCATTTTCAAGACCTATTTCACCAAGCCCAACAGCCTAAGCTACAGTTTTGGCGGCGATAGCCTGGTGCTGTACTACGACATGATTTTCCATGTCAGGTACGGCCAAGGGGCCACGCTCCACGGCATGAATTACCCCTACGGCGAATACATTTTCCTCACCGATGCCCAAGGTGCGTTGGCCTCGCTGCTCGGCTGGGTGAACCGAAACTTGTTGGATGTTTCCGACCACTTGGTGGGCATCATCCACAGCCTCAACCTCTACCTGCTGCCGGTCTGCGCACTCCTGGTTTACCATTTGTTCAAGGCCTTTAAGGTGTCGCCGTGGCTGTCCGTGCCATGTTCGGTGCTCATCGCCATCATGGCGCCGCAGGTCATGCGCCTCCACGGGCATTTTGGCTTGGCGTATCCGTTCCTCATCCCCTTGGCCATGCTGTGGTTCGTGCGCAAGCAGCGATTGGCCGGACAACTCGAATGGCGTGACCTGCTCGTGCTGGCCATTTTGGTTTTTTTCACCTTCAACAACCCATACATCGGTTTCGGGGCGGCAGGGCTGCTGATGGTCGTGGGCGGCTTGGCAGCGGTGTCGGCTTTTTTTGAAAAAAAACAGCTACGCAGCGGCCTTCTCAGCTTCGCAATGGGCGCTTTGGCCATGCTCATCCCGTTCATCAATTTCAAGCTCAATGACATCTGCACCGACCGGGTAGCGCAGCAATTTGGCTTTTTTTGGTACCATGCCTCGCTGGACGGCACTTTTTTTCCGCCCAATTCCCTGCTGAACCACCTGCTGCGCATCGTTGGGCTGGAGTACAAAGCCTCCATCGAAGTGGAGAGCCGCATGGGAATCGGCCTGGTGGCGAGCCTCTTGCTGGCCGCATTGGCCATCAGGATGCTGGTGCGCTTTTTCACCAAAAAAGGCCCAAACCTGTTGGCCCCCGACCTCAAACTCCTGCTGGCTGGCTCCATCGTCATGTACCTGCTGGCCGCCAATTACAGCCCCTACGGCTGGGCCAAGGACTGGATGGAGGCGAACTTAGGCCCGCTGCTCATGTTCAAGGCGTCGGGGCGGATAGCTTGGTCGTTTTATTTCACGGCCACGATTTCCGCCGTTGTTTTCCTCGATTTTTTGGTCGGAAAAATCAAGCAACGCTCACTGGCCGTCGGCTTGGTGGTCGTATTGCTAGCCACCTGGTCAATCGAATACAACCTTTACGTGGGCATGAAATTCCGCAAATCGTTTCACGATAATTTTTTTGAAAAAAAGCATGAACAGGCGCTGCTGGCGGAGCTGCGGCAGGCAGGTTTTGACGCTTCGCAATTCAGCTCGATGCTCGTCGTACCCAAAATGATGGCCTGGAGCGACCTGATGATGGGCGATTTGAACTGGGCTGCCCAGTTTTACAGCATGAGGATTTCGGCGGCCACGGGCCTGCCCATGCTGAATGCGATGCTGTCCCGCATTTGCACGGGCCACATGGCCGAGGGCGTGCAGCTGACCTCGCATCCGGTCATCCGCAAGGAGCGGCTCGCCAAACTGCCCAACCGCAAGGACATCCTACTCGTGCTGGGCAGTGGCTACGACTCGCTCACGGTCGGGGAACGGCACTTGGTAGAGCTTGCTTCCCCCTTGCTGAAGGCCGAAAAATACAGCCTCTACCGCCTGAAATTGGAGCAATTGGAGCAGACTGGCTTTGCGGATTCGATACGGGCCAAGTTTCAGCTTGCGCAAACTGCAAGTCCAACGGGCGTCACCCACCTGTCGTTCGAGGAGGTGGCCAGCCCGCATAGCTTTTATGGCAAAGGCGCTTTCTCCATCAAAAAAGGCGAGAACCAAGTGGCCACGGTGAAATTCCCCTTTCAAGCCGATTCCGCCTACCTGTTCAGCGCTTGGAACCACCTCGACTACTCGAAATACGACATGGGCCGCTGGAAATTGACCGTTTTCGATAGCCTGGGCCAGCAGCTTGATTTCAAAAAAGTGGAAGTGAAAATGGGCACCGACGTGCAGGATGGCTGGTTGCGCACCGAAATCCCGTTCACAGCGCCAGCCAAGGGAAGCTTGAAAATCGAAATGGAATGCAAGCGTGATTTTCACATTGACGAATTGGAGCTGCGGCCATTGCGAAGCACCCATTTTCAAAACACCGAATCGCAACCCGCTTTTCTTTGGAACAATTATAAGGTGTATAAAACTGCGGGCAAATAGGTGGCGGCCCATCAAGATTTTAGCCTCGGCCAAAATTTAAGTTTGATTTTTTCGCCACAACCTTATCTTGCCTTCAAATCAGACAACATGAAAAAACAAACACCAACCACTTGCCTGTTGTTATTTTTGGCGACCATCGGTTTTGGCCAACTTTCCATTTTCAACCCGACGATAGAGAACCGGAAGAACCCAATCGGCCTGGACGAACAAAGCCCACGGTTCAGTTGGATGATTGATGCGGCTGGCCGCCGCAACGTCACGCAGGTTTACTATGAAATTTGGGTGGGTACCGAGCCGGAGGGTTTGCCACGGGGCAAAAAACTGGTTTGGAACAGCGGCAGGGTAAAGTCCGACGCCTCGATACTGGTGGACTACAGCGGCCCTGCGCTTCAGCCAAGCACCCGCTACTACTGGCAGGTGAGGGTGTGGGACAACAACGGCCAGATTTCAAAATGGAGCGAAATGAGCTACTGGCAAACCGGCCTCCTCGACCCCAAGAATTGGAAGGCAAAATGGATTGGCTTGCCTTACCAAGAAGACAGCCTGAAATGGCCAAGCCCCATCCTCAGAAAGGAGTTCGACGCCAAGCGGCGGGTGAAAATGGCTACTGCCTACATCACGGCAAGGGGCATGTACGAGGCGCACATCAATGGCCAGCGGGTCGGCGATGCCTACCTCAGCCCCGGCTGGACGGCCTACCAGCACCGAATCCAGTACCAAGCCTACGATGTGACGAGCCTCGTGCAAACTGGCGAAAATGCCGTGGGCGTCACGCTCGGCAGCGGCTGGTTCAGGGGCTATCTGGCTTGGGGAAACAAACGGGAAACCTATGGGAAGGAACTTGCGCTGCTTTTCCAGCTCGACATCGAGTACAACGACGGCAGCCACGAACTGGTCGTCTCGGACGGCAGTTGGATGGCCTCCACGGGCAGCATCACCGACTCGGAGCTGTATCATGGTGAAACGATTGACGCCCGTTTGAACAAAAAAGGCTGGCTGAACGTGGGCTACAAAACCACGGGCTGGCAACCCGTGGCCCTACAGCCCGACGGCAATGCCCAAATCGTGGCAACCTACAACGAACCGATTCGCAAGCAGGAGCGCTTCGTGCCGCAGCGCATGTTCACCACGCCCAAGGGCGAACGGGTGATTGATTTTGGGCAAAACCTGGTGGGCTGGGTAGAGGTACGGGTCACGGGCGCAGCGGGCAGCCGGGTCAAGCTGGTACATGCCGAAGTGTTGGACAAATTCGGCAATTTTTACACCGAGAACCTGCGGGTCGCACGGCAGGAGTGCAGCTACATACTCGAAGGCACGGGTCAGGAGGAGTTTTTTGAGCCGCATTTTACTTTCCAGGGCTTTCGGTACGTGAAGGTGGAGGAGTTCCCCGGCGAGTTCACGGCTGCCAATTTCACGGCAGTGGCGCTGTACTCCGACCTGCCGAAAACGGGCGATTTCACCTGCTCCAGCCCCTTGGTCAACCAGCTCCAGCACAATATCCAGTGGGGCCAGCGGGGCAATTTCCTCGACGTACCCACCGACTGCCCCCAGCGTGACGAGCGGCTCGGCTGGACGGGCGACGCCCAAGCATTTGGCCGCACGGCCACCTTCAACCACCGGGTACACGGCTTTTTCACCAAATGGCTCAAGGACGTGGCGCTCGACCAGCGGCCCGATGGCAGTGTGCCCTTCGTGGTGCCCAATGTGCTGGGCGAACAGGCCTGCGGCTCGGCGGGCTGGGGCGATGCGGCGACCATTTTGCCGTGGGACCTTTATTTGGCCTACGGCGACAAAAAACTGCTGGAAACACAGTACCCCAGCATGAAGGCTTGGGTGGACTACATGACCAAGGAAAGCGAAGGCGACGACCTCTGGAACACGGGCTTCCTGTTCGGCGACTGGCTTTTTTACTCCGAGGACAACGACAATATCGGCAACTCGGCTGTGACCTACAAACCGCTCATCCAACAGTGTTTTTGGGCGCACAGCACACAATTGCTCATCAATGGCGCCA
>JALOMF010000417.1 GCA_025455635.1 Saprospiraceae bacterium
ATCTCAAACCTCAAGAACTTTGGTCGCACCAAGAGCTACCGGCACCAGTACTCCCTGAGCTACAACGTGCCGCTGAAGACCCTGCCGTTCATGGACTGGACGAGCATGAAACTCAGCTACGACGCCGAATACTCCTGGGACGCATCCAGCCTTGCCACCAATGCGCAGGCGCTCGGCAACGTCATCACCAACGGGCAGCGCCGCCAAGCAGAGGCCGACCTCGATTTTGAAAAGCTTTACAATTATTCAAAGTACCTGAAGAAAATCAACTCCAAGCGCAAACCTCCAATCGGTGGAAAAGCCGGAGACAAGGAAGCCGAAGGCAAGGAGTCTGGCGGCAAGAAAGGCAAGCGGGGCAAATCCACCGATACCGATACCAAAAAGCCCGACTCCGACGAGCCTGCCGGCAAAGATGACAAGGCCACAGGCAAGGGCGGCAAAAACGACCCGAAAGCTGGTGGCAAGGACAACGACAAGGAAAAAGACAAAAACAGTGAGCCTAGCACCATCGAGCGGGCATTAATTCGGCCTCTGATGACTGTTCGGAAACTGAAAGTGCGCTACACCGAGGACTTCGGCACGGTGATACCCGGTTATATGCCCAATTCAAAACTGCTGGGCATGAACCAGTTCACAGCGCCCGGCTGGGACTTCATAGCAGGGGCACAGCCCAATATGAACCCCGACGACTATTACACCGACAAGGACTGGCTCCACAAAAACTGGCAGTGGATAACCCCTGACCTGGAGTACGCCCTGCCGAAGAACATCATGCAGACCGTTGAGCAGATGGTGGATGGCAGGCTGGAATTGGAACCCTACTCCGAATTCAGGATTTCGGTAGAAGCCAAACGCTCCACGTCAAAGAACCACGTGGAGGAGTTCCGCCGCTTCGATGATTTGGGTGGCGACCCGCAGCAGGTGGAGTACAGGCACGCCAATATCACAGACTACGGGCAGTTCAACACCTCGTATTCTGCGCTGAAGACCCTGTTTGTCAAAGACCTTGACGGCCTTTTCAACCAGTTTGAAGACAACAAGCTCATCGTTGCAAGGCGGCAAGGGACTGGTGTTCACGATAACCCCGACTCGTCCTACACCAATTACCCCAAGGGCTACGGCCCCTTCAGCCAGAACGTGCTGCTGCCAGCCTTCATGGCCGCATACACGGGCCAAGACGCCAGCACGATGAAGCTGACCGATAACTACTTGGGAGATGTCATCCTCAAGACGATACCCAGGCCGAACTGGAAAATGACTTACAGCGGCCTGTCGAAGCTGCCGGGCATGGAGGATATTTTCCAAAACTTCTCCATCACACACGGCTACCAAGGCAAAATGATGGTGAACAGCTTTGATACCGACCGACAGTACGACCCTGCCAACCCACTGAAGCAGAAGGAAACGACGCTGGACTACTACTCCCGCTTCGAGATTCCCGATATTCAGATTGATGAGCAGTTCAGCCCGCTGATTGGCATAGACATGCAGCTCAAAAACGGCATGTCTTTCAAAACAGAGTACAAGAACAGCCGCCAACTCCGATTGGAGTTGATAGGCACAGGCCGCCTGCACGAGACTAAAGGGAAGGAAATCACGGGCGGCTTTGGCTACAAGCTGAAGGACGCCAAACTTTTCCAGCCCAAGAAAAAGAAGAAAACGGAGCCTAAAAAGGACAGTAAAAAGCCGGCCGGCGGAAACCAGCGTGGTGGCCGTGGTGGTGGCCAGAATACACCAGGCGACATGGACTTCACCTTCGACTTCTCGATAAATGACGACGTGACCAATATCCGTGAGCTGGTGACTGGCCTCGTGGAGCCGAACCGTGGCAACCGCCGGGTGACCGTCGCCCCAGCCATCTCATACCAGCTCAACGACCAATTATCGCTGCGATTCTTCTTCGATTACAACAAAAACATACCGAAAACCTCGGCAGGTTACCCGACCACGAACATCCGAAGCGGCGTGACGGTGAGGTTCTCATTGTAGTTTCGGTTGGTGGGATTGCCCCTGCCTGTTCGGCCAACAGGGTTTGAGGCGGTAGGTTTACGGACAGAAAAAGCCTTGAATGCAAGTTCAGGGCTTTTTCTTTGGGGTAAAAATCGCAACTTTGCAAAAAGGCCACAAACATGGAAGTTCGGATACACTCAATCCGAAATCCGCAATCCGAAATCCGCAATTGCTACGCGACAACCACCACCGCCCGGTCAACTACCTTCGGCTCGCCGTCACCGACCGATGCAACCTCCGCTGCTTCTACTGCATGCCGGAGGAGGGCATCGAGTATTTGCCGAAGGCCGAACTGATGACCTACGAGGAAATGCTCCGCATCGTGCAGGTGATGGTGCGCATGGGCATCGAGAAGCTGCGAATCACGGGCGGCGAGCCGTTCATCCGGCGGGACATGATGGATTTTTTGGGGGAAATCAGCCAGTTGGACGGCCTTCGGCAAATCAATATCACGACGAATGGCGTGGTGACAGCACCGCTCGTGCCAGCACTGAAACGCATGGGCATCCGCTCCGTCAACCTGAGCCTCGACACGCTCGACCCCCGGCTTTTCCATGAAATCACCCGCCGTGACGACTTCCACAAGGTGATGCAGACCCTGGAGGCGCTGCTGTCGGCGGGCATTGCCACCAAAATAAACGCCGTGGTGATGGAGGGCAAAAACGATGGCGAGCTGCTACCACTGGCCCTGCTCTCGAAGGACAACCCCGTGGACGTCCGGTTCATCGAAGAAATGCCGTTCAACGGCGGCGACGCCCACTACGACCAGCTTTGGTGGAGCCACCAGCGCATCTTGGAGGCATTGCGGAGCCATTTTCCCGGCATCGAAAAAATACCAGACCCGCCCTACTCCACTTCCTACAATTACCAGATACCGGGGCACCGGGGCACGGTGGGCATCATCGCCGCCTACAGCCGCACCTTCTGCGGCACCTGCAACCGCCTCCGCCTCACGCCACAGGGCATGTTGAAGACCTGCCTCTACGACGGCGGCGTTTTCAACATCAAAAACCTGCTGCGGGCCGGGGCCACCGACGCCCAACTGTCCACCGCTGTGCTGGAAGCCCTCGGCAACCGGGCCAAGGACGGCTTCGAGGCAGAGCGCCAACGCCTGCTGGGGCCTGTTGGGGAGAGCATGGCGACGATTGGGGGGTGATGCTGTATGCTTCTGGATACGTGCTCACCACAGATTTAACAAAAAATTAGACCCCAAAGCGTCATCTTCGCCGTCCGAAATCGCAAATCCGAAATCCATTGACCAACCTTGCCATTGACATCGGGAATACCCGCACGAAGCTTGCCGTGTTCCACGGCAGCGAACTGGTGCGCATCGAAGTGTGGGAAACCTTGGAATTGGGCGCATTGCAGCAGTTGGCGTACAACCATACCGTCGAAAAAATCATCCTTTCCAGTGTGTCGAAACAGCCTGCGGAGGTCATGGATTATTTGAAGGCCCTTCCTGGCTTCTTGGAGCTGACGACCGAGACACCATTACCCATCGGCATTCGATACAAAACACCGCACACGCTCGGTAAAGACCGGGTGGCTGCGGCAGTGGGCGCCTGCCACCTCTACCCCGGCGAGCATTGCCTCATCGTGGACGCCGGCACTTGTATCAAGCTGGACGTGGTGAGCGCCGGGGGCGAGTTCCTTGGCGGCAATATTTCGCCGGGCATCGAGATGCGGCTGAAGGCCATGCACCATTTCACGGCCAGGCTACCGCTGGTGGCAAAGGGCGCAGAACTGCCCGACTTCCTTGGCGACAGCACTGAAAACGCCCTTAGGAACGGCGGGGAACTGGGTGCTTTGCTGGAAGTTGCGGGATTTATTGGGCGGTGTTCCCAGCAAATGCAGCCGCTCAGGGTAATACTTACGGGAGGAGATGCTGATTTTTTTGTAAAAAACCTCAAAACCAAGATATTTGCGCACCAAAATTTAGTCCTGCTTGGGCTAAATCAAATTTTACAACATAATGCCAAACTTTGTGAAGGATTTTAGAGGCTGTTTGACCACGCTTCCACTCTTGTTTTTAACCGCCATGCTCATGGCACAGCCCAAGGATAATTCGCCCTACTCCCGTTTCGGCTTGGGCGAAATCATGGCCCCTACCCTTTCGGCAGCAGGCTTTGCGGGCTTGTCGGCAGCTTATGCCGACCCGCTCCACATCAACCGCCCTCGCATCCTTGAGTCGCTCGCCCAGGGCCGTGACCAGCTGGAGCGAATCCCCTTTCTGGATACGCATCTCCCGGGGAGTCAGGATGCGGAGCTCCCGCCCCGTCCCCGCGGCCACCAGATAGTAGTCACCACAGATGTTGATGGCATCGTCCCCCTGCCACATCGCCCGGCAGTCGATCCACTTCTGGAAACACATG
>JALOMF010000418.1 GCA_025455635.1 Saprospiraceae bacterium
GACGGTTTATTGCTACAGAAACTCGCTAGGCCAATGCGAAAGCACCTCAGAGTTGAAGATTTGGTGAAGGAACAAGGATTCAAAGGCGTCGAGCGCAAAAAATTCGACGCGCTTGTAAAGGAGTTGGATATCAAAGAACCAATTGGAGAACTATTGAAGATGATTTGAAGATGACCTACCTGCTTGACACCAATATCTTGCTCATATATATTCGGCAAAACAGCACGCTATCTTGGATAGACCATAACTATAATCCACTCGGTGCGGGAAATATTCCGGTCATATCAGTGGTGACAGCAGGTGAAATCCGTTCAATCGCACTACGCAACAGTTGGGGAAAGAAAAAATATCAGCAGTTGGAGACTTTGTTGAATCAATTGGTAGTGGCTGATATAAATGCCGAAGACGTGATTGAACGGTATGCTGAAATTGACGCATTTAGTCAAGGCAGGTTAAAAGGTAAACAACTGGGCTTTTCTTCAAGAAATATGGGCAAGAATGACCTTTGGATTGCCGCCACAGCTGCTGTTATAGGGGCTGTGCTGCTTACTGCTGATGCCGATTTTGACCATCTCGAAGGTGTTTATATTAAATTGGCAAAAATTGTAGTGCAAGATTGAGCGAGAAGGGATAGAACCTCATCACTTGAAATAGCGAACCGCATTATTTTAAAAAAGGTATTTGCCGCAATTGCAGCTTAAACCCTCGACTCCCGCCATGCCCCAAGCGCTCGTTTAATTCCCTTTTCAAGTCTTCAACCGTGGGCAGCGAGGAGCGCAAATTTGCTGGCAGCACATTGGTCAACTGAAATTCAATTTACAATCGTGGATAAAAGGTAAAACTCGGCGGCTTTCAGGTCTTTTATCTTTCTGAAAATCAGGATGTTGCGGCCCCAAGGGATTTGTCCAACAAGCTGTTGGACTTTTTCATTGGCACTTCGAAAAGGCAATAATTCTTTTCCCAAGCACCTAATTGATTCATTTTTAGACAAAACCCCAACACCAAAATTCTCCCTATTTTCGCCCCATGATTTCAACCATACTCCCCGCCGAATGGGCGCCCCAAAGCGCCGTGCAGCTCACTTGGCCCCACGACGGCACCGATTGGGCACCCTATCTCGATGAGGCGCATCTGTGCTTTTCAGAGATTGCTACAGCCATTGCCGAACGGCAAAAACTGCTCATCGTCTGCCGCAGCGAGGCCGAGGTGCAGCCATTTTTGAAAAACGGCAAGCTGGAAAACGTGCGCTTCGCCGAGCTGCCTACCAACGATACTTGGGCACGTGACCACGGCGGCATCACGGTGCTGCGCAATGGCCAACCCGTCGTCCTCGACTTTAAATTCAACGGCTGGGGCCTGAAATTCCCTGCCGACAAGGACAACCTCATCACGAGACAGCTATTTGAGAAAGGCATTTTTGCTCCGCAAACGGGCTACGAAAATCAACTGAACTACGTGCTGGAAGGCGGCGGCATTGAGTCCGACGGGCTGGGTACCATCCTCACCACCTCCGAGTGCCTGCTTTCGCCGAACCGGAACGGCGCTTTTTCTCGCAATGAAATCGAAGAAAAACTAAAGGAATTCTTCGGTGCAACCCGCATCCTCTGGCTCGAAAACGGCTATCTTGCCGGCGATGACACGGACAGCCATATCGACACGCTGGCCCGACTTTGCGACCCCGAAACCATCGCTTATGTGCGCTGCGACGACCCCGCCGACGAGCATTTCGAGGCGCTGCGCAAAATGGAGGCCGAGCTTCAGGCATTGCGACAAGCCAACGGCGAAGCCTACAAACTGGTCGCACTGCCCATGGCCGATGCCGTCCACTTCGAGGGCGACCGACTGCCTGCTACTTACGCTAACTTCCTGATTATCAATGGTGCCGTGCTCGTACCGTTTTACCAATCGGAAAAAGACGCCGAGGCCAAGCGCATTTTCGAGGGCTTGTTCCCCGACCGTGAAATCATCGGCATCAACTGTTTGCCGCTCATCAAGCAACATGGGTCGCTGCATTGCGTGACGATGCAGTTTCCTGAAAACGTCGTTTTATGAAAAAGAAAAAAATACTGAAAGCCGGGCTGGTACAGCAATCCAACACGGCGGACATTGAGCAAAATATTCAAAAACTGGAGGCCAACGTGCGCCAGTGCGCTGCGCAAGGTGCGGAATTGGTTGCCCTGCAAGAGCTGCACAATTCCCTCTACTTCTGCCAAACGGAAGACACCGAAGTGTTCGACCTCGCCGAGCCGATTCCCGGCCCCTCCACCGAGCGGTTTGGGGCATTGGCCAAGGAACTGGGCATCGTGCTGGTCACTTCGCTTTTTGAAAAACGGGCCCCCGGCCTATACCACAATACGGCAGTTGTTTTTGAAAAAGACGGCAGCATAGCGGGCAAGTACCGCAAAATGCACATCCCCGACGACCCGGCCTATTACGAGAAGTTCTATTTCACGCCCGGTGACCTCGGTTTCGAGCCGATACAGACCTCGGTGGGCAAGCTCGGTGTGCTCGTCTGCTGGGACCAGTGGTACCCCGAAGCCGCCCGGCTGATGGCCATGCGGGGGGCGGATATGCTCATTTACCCGACCGCCATCGGCTGGGAAAGCACCGACGCAGCGGCAGAAAAGCAGCGCCAACAGGACGCTTGGGTCATCTCGCAGCGGGGTCATGCCGTGGCCAATGGGCTGCCCGTGCTCTCCATCAATAGGGTAGGGCACGAGCCTGACCCGTCCGGCAACACGAACGGCATTCAGTTCTGGGGACATAGTTTCGTGGCAGGGCCGCAGGGCGAGTTCGTGGTGAAGGCAGGTTCTGAAAACGAAGAAAACCTCATCGTGGACATTGACCTTGGCCGCTCGGAAGATGTTCGGCGGATTTGGCCTTTCTTCCGGGATAGAAGGATAGAGGCGTATGGGGAGATTGTGCGGCGGTTTATTGATTGAGGGGCGCCCTGCCCACTATTTTATGGTAAACCAAAGCCAAGCGTTAGAAAAAAGACGCCTTCCGGTTCATCACCACCTTTACTTTCTCGCCTTGCAGGAAGGAGTTGTCGAGCGGGATTTGTAGCTGCACCTCCCGCCCCCAGGTTTTCAGGTCGGGGAAGCGCCGCAGCCGCTCCGGCAGCTCCCGGATGCGGGTGCCGAGGCCGATGACCTTGCCCTGCAGCACGTAGTCGGGTTGGTTGATAGAGGCCACGCTGAGCAGGTCGCCGAGCTTGATTTCGGCCAGGCGGCCATCGCCGATGTAGGTGGTCACCACGTCGGGATGGATGCCGTAGATGCGCATGATGACGGTGTAGGACGCAATTTTTTCACCGGGCAAAAAATCGAGCTGGCCGATGATGCCTGCTTGTGGCGCATAGATTTCCAGTTCGGCCTCTTGGCGCTTCACCAAATCTTGTTCACCTTCCAGTTTTTTGATGCGAAGCTCGTCGGGGGCTTGGGCGGTCTTCATGCGGGAGCGCAGGTCGGCTATCTGCACGTCCAAATTGCGCAGTTCCGAGGCTTTTTCGAGTTGGAGGGCTTGCAGCCGTACGGCGTGCGGATTGGTGGGGCTGGTGCTGCTGCTGATGTCGAGGGACTTGATGCTGGCGAGCACCTTGGCCTGGGCTTCGTAGTCGGCTTCCACCTGAGCGATTTCTTGGTCGTACTCCACGCCAATGACGGCCCGCTCCGCTTGCAGCTTGCGCAATTCTGCCTCCAAGTTCTCGGTGTCCATCATTTTTTTCACTTGCAGTTCCCTGATTTCGTAGTTGATGTCGTTGAGCTTGATGGGCAGGTCGGTGCGGTAGAGGCGGGCGAGTAGCTGCCCGGAGTCCACTTTTTCGCCCAGCTTCACGTTGATTTCCTTGATTTCGACCGGGTACTGGAGGTTGATGGAGCGTATTTGGTTTTCGGCGATGCCGTAAAACTCCTCCGGCCTGCTGACGAGCTTGCGGGAAATGGGCACAAACAAAGCTGCACCAAGTAGGAAGACGAGGTAGATGATATTGAACCGAAAACGCATGGTGAAATCAACAAAAAAGGTTGATAACCAAGCGTTTATCAACCTTTTTATATTTTTAAAGTCGCTAATTTACTCAAAACAGCTTACATCGCAGCGAAATACCGACGGAGCTTTTCAGGTACGTAGCATGGAACGGCCCGCCGAACGAGGCCCGGTAGCCCAAGCCCTTGCGAAGCTCCATGCCGAACTCCATTTTTTTCAAGAACCGGACGCTGACGCCGCCCTGCACAAAAAGGCGCTGGTTCAGGCTTTCCCGCTGCTTGTAGCTGTGCTCGTAAGCCTGCACGGTGGCGGGGCTGTCCGAGGCAGCCTCTTCGATGAACTCCCCCTTCACGTGCACCTTTCCGCTGTGCGAAATGCCGAGGTTG
>JALOMF010000419.1 GCA_025455635.1 Saprospiraceae bacterium
GAAAAAACACGGTGACTTTCTTGTTGAAATACCCCGCCTTACGGGCATCGAACACGACCCGGACGTAGCCTTCCTTGCCCGGCAGCACCGGTGTTTCCGACCATTCGGTGGCCGTACAGCCACAGACCGAGCGCACGTTGTCAATGACGATGGGGGCGTCTCCCGTGTTCTTGAACTTGAAATCGTAGGTGGCAGGTTTGAGCAATTGCAAGTCGCCGAAGTCGTGGGTGGTCGGAGTCGTCCATTCATAGGTGGGTGTGGCCCAAAGCAGGCTCTGGAAGGACGTTGCGAAGCAAAAAAGAAAAGCTATCATAAGTAGATTTACCTTGTCTGCCGACAGGCAGGGATGTTGGATTTACGACTTACGAGGCGCAAATCATTGAAATTGAATGACTTAGGTTTTTGCCGAAATCAAAATCTGGTATAAACGGATTACTTATGACGATGGTATTGGTAATATGGTACTTTCTGTATCCTTCAAACCTCACCTGACTTGAGTATTTCCCAAGTATGGTCGGCCAGCAGTTTCACCGTGGCTTGGAAGGTGACTTTGGCGCTGCGACCCCATTCTTCGGGAGCTACCATCGAAAGGAACTCGGTGCCATCGGGGCGGGTGTAGAGGTGGTAGATATGGCTGATGAGCGGCTTGAAGTTCATGCCCACTTTGTAAATCCGCTCCGAAATGTCCACCCGGCGCTGTATTTCTTGGGCCTGCGCCGCCAGTAGTTCCACCTGCTTTCTGATTTGCGAGAGCTGCATGTCGGTCTGCTCGTACATGGCCGCCACGGCCAGCCCGGTCACTTTCCCCCGGTCAATCGGCTTGATGACGGCCCCGCCAACCGTGTGGGCATACGGTAGGTTGTGCGGCGTGGTGGTGATTTTCTTCTCGTCTATCGGATTTACGAAGTCAGACTTCATGGCAGATTTGCTTGGTTGTGTGATTGTTGAATTACTGGGTTGTTGGAATTTCAGCTACACAATAGAATTTAGCCAAAACGGTTCAAACTTTCCGCAATTCAACAATCACACATTTACTTACTTCAGGTCAAAAGTGCTCTTGCCAGTGAGGTAGCCTTTGTTGAAAACCTCCACCGTGTATTTGCCCTTTGAAAATGCGCCTAGGTTGGGGTCCCAGTTGAAGCAGATTTCAGCGGCGTCTTGGTTGTAATCGTACTCCTTCATGTAGGTGTAGCGGATATTGTCGTTGTGCTCCTTGCTGCGGAACATGCCAGAGCCAAGTTCGTCAATGGCCATTGTTTCGCCGACTGGGTTGAGCAAGCGCACGTAGAAAGTTTCGGTGCCGGGCTTGGCCACCCGGTTTTCGGTGGTCAGGAAGCAGACCTTGAGTTGGTCCACATTCTTGGCAAATTTTTTCTTGACCGTTTTGCCGCTGTTGCGCTCTTTTAGGGGCGTCACGGTGATTTTGTCCACCTTGATGGCCGAGCCGAGCGTCACTTTTTCGGTCAGCTCCACTTTTTCGGTCGCCAACTGGTTTTTTTCGGCAATCACCGCCGATTTTTCACCTTCCAGCAAGCTGGCCCTCACGTTGGCACTGTCCAGGTTTGCGGTCAGGCTCTGGGTGCGCTCCGTGAGCTGGTCACGTTCGCCTTTCAGCCCTTCGATTTCGGCTTTCATCCGGTCAATTTCAGCCACGTAGCCAGCTACTTGGCTGCGCATGTTGTTCATTTCGGCCTTGGCCCTGGCCACGTCTTTGCCACTGGCCAACAGCCCGTCAATCTTGACTTTTTGCTGCTTCAGTTCCTCTTTTTGTTGGTCAATGATGGCGTTCAACTCCTCATTGGAGCCACGCATTTCTTCCAGTTCGGAGAGTGCTTCTTGGTACTGTTTTTCCAGCTCGATTTTCAGCTTGTTCGACTCGTCTAGCTGCGTGGTTTGGGTGTCCACGAGGGTGTCCTGCTTGTATTTGTTGAAAAGCAGCACGCCATTGGTGAGCAACAGCACGGCGATGATGATGCCTGCGATAATCAAAAGCCGCTGTTGCGATGAATTGTTATTTGCCATGTTTCGGTGTTTTTTTAAATGCTGTTTTATGAAAAATGAATAAGGTCAACCTGTTGATTTTCAATGTGTTGAATAGGGTTTTTGTTTAAATCCTGTGAAAGGGTTCTTGCCCGCAACCTCTAAATTGGGGCATCCGGCTCGCAAATTTACGATAAAACTGAAACCATTTGCCCACATCTAAATACGGGCGAATCCCTACCTTCGCAGCGATTAAACCAGCCAACTATGATAGAATCAATTGACATCGCCAACATCCTTTTCCTGGACATCGAATGTGTTTCTTCCCAACCCAGTTACGATGATTTGGACGAAACGTTCCAAGAACTTTGGGCCATCAAGTCAAAATCGGTGCTTCGCAAAGAGGCATCGGGCGAAGAAATTGAACAATCCTACTCGGACAAAGCGGCCATTTATGCCGAATTTGGCAAAATCATCTGCATCTCCGTCGGCATAGTCGTTCGGGACGCCGACCAGTCCCTCAAAGTGCGCCTCAAGTCCTTTTCTCATCTGGACGAAAAACAACTGCTCAAGGACTTTTGCAACCTCCTCAACCAGCACTACAAAGACCCCAACAAGCACTACCTCTGCGGCCACAATATCAAGGAATTTGACATTCCCTATATTTGCAGAAGGCTGGTAATCAACCAGTTGGAGTTCCCGGCACTGCTCCAAATCACGGGCAAAAAACCCTGGGAAGTGAAGTACCTGCTCGACACCATGGAGCTTTGGAAATTTGGAGACAACAAAGCCTACACCTCCCTCAAACTGCTGGCCGCTGTGCTCGGCTTCCCTTCCCCCAAGGACGATATTGACGGCAGCGACGTGGGCCGGGTTTACTGGGAAGAGCAGGACATTGACCGCATCTCGTTGTATTGTGAAAAGGACGTTCTGGCCACCGTACAGCTTTTCCTGTGCTTCCGTCGGATGCCCATTTTGACGCAGGAGCAGGTACACCATGTTAGATAATTTACGATTTACGATTTGCGATTTACGATTGGGGGCTGTGGGTTATTTACGGCCCCCAATCGTAAATCGTAAATCAAAAAATCCCTGCCTGTCAGCAGACAGGGTAAATCCTCAACACCATACCATCACGTAGCCTAGGAAGCACTCGAAATTGACCTCGAAATCCCAAACCCTTCCTTCTTTTTCGATTTTGCCGTGGGTCATTCCAACTTGCTGATAATCAAATGGTTGGATGGAAATATGCTGCCGGAAATCCAATTCTTTCCGCCCGTGCGCCTTGTAGAGCGCCTCTTTTGCTCCCCAAAAAATATGAAGCTGCGAAAGCCGATGCTCCTCCGAAAGGCTCCGTAGCTCCTCCTCCCGCATGAATTTTTGGGCAAGGCGTTCAATCTTCTCGACTTTTCGCTGGATGTCAATCCCCGTCGCTTGATTTGCCAAAATGACAGCCACCAGTTCATGCGAGTGGCTGAACGAAAGGTGCAGCCCTGTGCCATGCAGGTGGGGTTTTCCAAATTCATCCTTGAGCACAGGCACCCGGTCAGGTTGACCATTTGACAGCAGCATTTTGTGGACGAGGTAGCGGCTGGCCAGCCACTCCAAGCGGCGGCGACCTTTCAGCGGGGCGAGTTCAGTTTGCTCAACTGGCTGTAAATCAAGCTCTTGCAGGAAGAAGTCCTCCGGCTCCACCATGCGCCAGATGCCGATTTGGCTGCCATTTTCCAATGATTTTTTTAACAAAAGCCCCATGATTTATCTGACATTTGCGCCGAAGAACGGACGATTAACCAGCTCCATGAATTTGGAAATGCAAAGTTCGCAAACGCACACCATATCGCCATGCAAGTGACCAAGGACGCACAGCTTACGGGGCACAATGCCTCTGTTTTCGCCCTTTCTGCGGGTGCGGAAGCCCACCAAATATTTTCCGGTGCTGGCGATGGCTGGGTGGTGGCTTGGAACCTGCAAAACCCTGAGCTGGGCAAGTTGGTGGCCAAGGTGGACAGGCAGGTTTTTTCCCTTTGCTTTTTGAAAAATGAGGGTAAAATCGTGGCCGGGAACATGGACGGCGGCGTTCATTGGATTGACCTCAGCGACCCTGCTGCCACCCGAAACATTGCCCACCACCAGCGGGGCGTTTTTGAGATTTTGGCCGTAAATGGGCATGTTTTCACAGCGGGCGGTGATGGCAAACTGAGCCGCTGGTCGGTGGATGAAATGCGGGCGACCGAAAGCTATGTGCTTGCCAATCAGTCACTTAGGTGCTTGGATTTTTCGGCCAGCCGCCAAGAACTGGCCGTGGGTGCCAGCGATGGGGCTATTTACTTGCTTGATGCAAATTCGCTCGAAATCCGTGAAATCATTCGGTCGGCGCATGGCAGTTCGG
>JALOMF010000420.1 GCA_025455635.1 Saprospiraceae bacterium
TCCTTCTTAGTAAGCCTTTTATTATTTAATCTTTTTGGCTCCATGTTATCTAAACATAAAGAATAAACAGCGAGCCGTTCAACCCGCTGTTTATTTCCCTAAATCAAAACAACCCACTAATATTCCCCTCCGCATCAATATCAATATTCTCAGCACTCGGATGGTCGGGCAGGCCGGGCATCCGCATCATCTCGCCGGTGATGGGCACGACGAAATTAGCGCCCGCTGCAATCTCGATTTCCCGCACGGTGATGGTGAAACCCGTAGGCCGTCCAATCAAATCAGGGTTGTCGGACAGCGACTTCTGTGTCTTGGCGATGCAAACGGCAGCCCCTGACAGCCCCAGTTTTTCGATGCGCTTGAGGTGGATTTTTGCGTCAGCGGAATACTCCACCTTGGCAGCGCCATAGACTTTGGTGGCAATGGTCTCGATTTTCTTCTCAATCGGCCAAGCCCAGTCGTAGAGCGGGGTGAACTGGCTTTTCGAGCCTTCGGCAGCCTCGGCCACGGCATTGGCGAGGTCAATGGCACCTTCGCCGCCTTTCGCCCATACCTCAGCCACCACGGCCTTGAAGCCCATTTTTTCGCAGCGGTTTTTCACCAAGGCGATTTCCTCGTCGGTATCGGTCGTGAATTTGTTGATGGCCACTACGGCTGGGATGCCGAAAAGCCGGGTGTTTTCCAAGTGTTTTTCCAAATTCACCAAGCCCTTCTCCACGGCTTCGGGATTCGGCGTGGTGAGCTGCTTGAGGTCGCCGCCGCCGTGGTACTTCAGCGCCCGTATGGTGGCCACGATGCACATCGCCTTGGGGGCAAGCCCAGCGCTCTGGCATTTGATGTCCATGAACTTCTCAGCGCCGAGGTCGGAGCCGAAGCCTGCTTCCGTCACCACCCAATCGGCGAGGGAGAGGCCCGTTTTGGTGGCAATGACCGTGTTCGTGCCTTGTGCGATATTGGCGAACGGCCCACCGTGGATGATGGCCGGGTAGCCCTCCAAGGTCTGAACGAGGTTCGGCTGGATGGCGTCCTTGAGCAGCGCTGCCATTGCGCCCTGCGCCTTCAAATCCCTTGCGAAAATGGGCTGGCGGTCCATCGTGTAGCCCACGAAGATATTGCCGAGGCGGCGCTTGAGGTCTTCGATATTGTTGGAGAGGCAAAGAATGGCCATCACCTCTGAGGCCACGGCGATGTCGAAGCCCGTCTCCCGTGGGATGCCGTTGCCAGTGCCGCCGAGTCCGATGATGATTTTGCGGAGCGACCTATCATTCATGTCCATGACCCGCTTCCAGAAAATCTGACGGGGGTCGAGGCCGAGGCTCACTTTTTTGCTCTGCAAATTATTGTCAATCAGCGCCGAAAGCAGGTTGTGCGCTTTTTCCACCGCCGAGAGGTCGCCCGTGAAGTGCAGGTTGATGTCCTCCATCGGCAGCACTTGGGAGTAGCCGCCGCCCGTTGCGCCACCTTTTATGCCAAAAACAGGGCCGAGCGATGGCTCCCGCAGCACCACGCAGGTCTTGCGCCCGGTGCGGTTGAGTCCTTGGCTGAGGCCAATGCTGACGGTGGTTTTGCCCTCGCCCGCTGGGGTGGGGGAGATGGCCGTCACGAGAATGAGGTTGCTTTTTTTGACTTTTTCTTCGTCAATCAGCGTGAGCGGCAGTTTTGCCTTGTACTTGCCGTAGAGGTTGAGGTCGTCGTGGGAGATGCCAAGCTGGTCGGCGATGTGCTGGATGGGCTTGAGGGTGATTGTCCTTGCGATGTCGAGGTCTGTCATAATTGGTTAGGCTGTTAGTAAAGTGATGGGTTGTTCGCCGACGAACCATTGCTCACCGGAGGCGGCTAATGTAGCACGATTTGAGAAAATTGGGCAAAGGATTTTTCGCAGCTCACTCGGCCAGTTTTCGGGGTTTTATCACCAGCCGCAGCGATTGGTCGTAGGTCAAATAGCTCCAAACCCAATTGAAAAAGACGAATACTTTGTTCTTGAAACCAATCAATTGCACGATGTGTACCAGCAGCCATGCATACCATGCAAGTACGCCATTGAATTTGAGAAAAGGCAAGTCGGCAACTGCTTTGTTCCTGCCGATGGTGGCCATGGAGCCAAGGTCTTTGTAGGCAAACGGTTTTGGTGGCTTTGATTGCGCTGCCCTTTTCAAGTTTTCGGCGAGGTTCGATGCCATTTGCATGGCCACTTGCGCTACTTGAGGATGCCCCTTGGGGTAAGCGCCATCAGTCCGAAGGGCATTGTCACCCACTGCATAGACATTGCTTAATCCCTCCACTTGATTGAATTCATTGACTTTCAGGCGTTTGCCGGGGCCGTAAGCCTCGGCTGGCATACCAAGAATCGGCTGCCCTGCAATGCCCGCCGCCCAAATCACCTTCTTGGCCGAAAGTTGGCTGCCATCGCTCATGCTGAGGGTTTTTCCATCGAAATCCTTGACCAGGACGCCTAAGCGAACATTTACGCCCATTTCCTCCAAAAACCGCAATGCAGCAGTGGATGCTTCCTCCGACATGCCGTCGAGGAGGCGGGGAGCGCCCTGTATCAAGTGAATGTCAATTTGGCGGCTATCCAGTTCGGGGTAGTCTTTCGGGATGACGTGCTTCCGCATTTCTGCCAAGGCACCGGCCACCTCCACGCCTGTTGGGCCACCGCCCACCACTGCGATGTCAATTAGCGACTGCTGCTCTTGGTGGTTGGAGGTCAAGGCCGTTTCCAAATCGGAAAACAAGGTGTTGCGCAAGTAAAGTGCCTCAGAAACCGACTTCATGGGGATGACATTGGCAGCCAATTGGGCATTGCCGAAATAGTTGGTGTCCACGCCAGTTGCCAACACGAGGTAGTCGTACCGGATGTCGCCAATCGGGGTGCTAATCAAGTTCGCATCGGGATGAACCGCCGTCAATTCCGTCACCCGGATGATGACGTTTTTATTGCGCTGGTACATTTTGCGCAGCGGATACACGATGGAACTTGGCTCTAAGCCCGCCGTTGCTACTTGGTAAAACAGTGGCTGGAACTGGTGGTAGTTGTTTTTATCCAGGAGAACGATTTGGAAATCGGACTTCAGCAGCTTGTTCACGAGCGTCAGCCCGGCAAATCCACCGCCTACCACGACGATGCGTTTTTGGCCAGTATCAGGTATGTTGACTTGCATGGTTTGAAGAATTTTATTTGTAATTTTAAAAACGGATGAGGTGCTTTCGGGTTCTTCAAAGCCTCGAAATAATCACCCACGAAATTAAATTCTTTGGCTTCTCCTCCCAAGCCCAAGTTCACCAACTGTCGCTTTCAAACCAGGAGCGTCACTTTTTGTCGTTTTTGCCTTATTCGTTTAAATCGCCAACCATGAGGTTCATCATCACTTTACCGCTCTTCTTTCATCTCGTTTTGGGCCTTGCCCAATCCCCAAACCTCGTCCTCAACCCCAGTTTCGAGGACTTCAAAACTGAAGCCAGCTATGGGCCATGCACTTGGGGCATTGGGCAGCAGTCTTTTTCGGGCATCCTCCAGTATTGGACGACCTTCGTGGAATCTACGCCCGACCTCATCATTTGGGGGCCGAACAGAAAGGGCGAGGATTGCCATTTCCCCAAGCCCCATTCCGGCAAAAACGCTGCGGGCATCATCACCTACTTGCCCGCCTTGGACATGGGCCGCAGCATGGATTTTCACGAATTTATCCAAGGTAAACTGGCGAAACCGCTCACCAAAGGCAAGGAATACACCTTCGCATTTTACATCCAATGGGGCAAGGCGACGGGCGAGCGCCACATCCGCAACCTGAACCAACAGGTGAAAAACTTGGAAGTGATACCACTGGCGGCGGGCAGCCTCGGTGTCTGGTTCACCGATTTTGAGGAAAAAACGATGACGCTCGACGTGGCCTTTCCGCAGCTCGTTTGGTACGACCCCATCGAGACACAGCCGGGCGAATGGCTGCTGTTGAGCAAAACCTTCAAGGCGGAGAAGGCGTACACCCATTTCACCATCGGCAATTTCACGACGGACAACAACACGGCGACGAACCTGCCCAACACTGCCGAAATAGACGAGTTCAACACCGTGAACAAGAACTGGCAGCTGAAAAAACGGCGGGTCGGCTACTACCTTCTCGATGATTTTTGGCTGGGCGAGGGGCTGCCGCCAGTGCCCGCACCGAGCATTGCGGAGCAACTGACAAAGTCGAACACCTACACGTTCAAGCAGGTCAATTTCGAGTCGGGGAAGGCCGAGCTACTGCCCGAATCCATGCCCGAACTGGAGGGGCTGCTCGCTTTTTTACAAGAAAACAAGGATAAAAGACTGGAAATCGGCGGCCACACCGACGATATTGGCGAGGAGGA
>JALOMF010000421.1 GCA_025455635.1 Saprospiraceae bacterium
AATCCAAAAATCGGCGAAGTCAAAATCAGGTTCGGCGTAAGTTCACTCACGTCCATGTTGATGCGGTGGACGGTGATGCCCTCCTCTTTGTTACGGCGCACCGTAAGGAAAACCGAGCCTGCTGGCGCGCCCAAAATAGGAATAGGGCTGTGCGTGGTAGCAATGAACTGGATTTTTGGAAACACCTCCGACAGCATTCGGGGCAGTTCCCGCTGGATGTTGGGATGGAAGTGCAAGTCCAATTCATCTATCAGCACGATGCCTTCCAGTTCCGCTGGGTCATAAACCTTGGGCTGCGTCTCGAACATGCGCAGAATCATATCGCCCACCAAGGCGATGATGCTCTTGAAACCAGATGCGAGCTGGCGGAACTCGACGGGTTCGTAGCCTTTTTTCTCTGGGTCGTTTTCGACGTAGGTGACTTTGTCGGTTTTGAAATCAACCTTGATTTCTCGGATGGGCAGGAGATGTTTCAAAACTCTGCAAACGCTCTCGAATTTGGTCTTGAACTCAACGTCTTCTTGTTTTAAATGCCAGCGAGAAAGTTGGAATTCGATGTTGCGAAGGACGGTTCTTGAATCGAAAAGGCTTGCGATGGGGTTCGAGAGGGATTTGTCATCTTCGGTGGGGCTGACGTTTAGGCGGGAGGAGCCATAAGCAGAAATGGGAATGATATTTTTATTAAGATTAAGCTTATTAAATACGACAATTTCCTTTAACTCTTTACTTTTTTGAAATGACTTGATTTCGATAAAATATTCCCCACTTATATTAAGATTCAAAATTGATTTTTCAAGTTTGATGCCGCTCGCCACCGCCTGCAACACCGTCGTCTTCCCATACCCATTCTCCCCCGTCAAAAAAATCCACTTAGCCGAGTTCGGCAGGTCGTGCAGTTCCGTTTTTTTGATGCCACCAAAGTTCTCGATTTGGAAGCCGAGAACGGCGTAAGGCAATGGATTCGGTGATTTAGCTTTTGACATGCTGCTTGATTTATTTCGGTAAAATTCTGAAAAACTTGCCAGAAATCAAGGCAAAACTACATCCGAACCAGTTTTTGGTGAAACTGCCGTCCCCCTACCTGCATTTTCAACCAATAAATCCCAGCCCCCATGCCCAAGTCCCCGACCTGCATCCGGTGCGCACCTGCTCCCAGCATCGCTTTTTCAGCGATGACCCGCAGCTGCCTACCCACTGCATCGAAGAGGTAGATGGCTGCTTCGCCGGCTTGGCCCATTTCAAATTCTAGGGTCAAATCTTGTGAAAACGGATTCGGGAACACCCTGATATTCAAGGAATTAGCCTCAATTTCACGGTTCGGCGTCAGCATCGTAAGGTTCAGCGTCACGAGGCTATCGCAGCCCAACCAAGTCTGGAGGGGCACTTCGTAAATTCCAGCTTGGGTAAAAATCATATCGCCCACCTCCGCAAATTCGCCCGGTACAATGGTGTCGAAAAGCAGGGTTTCCTCATTTGGGAACACATGAAAAACAACCGTGGAAATCGAGTCGCATCCCAAGGGCAGGCTGACCGTATCCACGACAATGGTGTCGCTGAACAATTGGACGCCGTTGTAAAAACTGCCCTCGCAAACATTGAACTCAAAGCTCGTTTCCAGCAAATCCGTCACCGTTACAAGGGCAATGACGGTGCTGTCGCAATTGAGCGTCCATGTCGGAAAAACAGTCGTGAAAGTCGTATCGGAAAAGACCTGCACGCCACCATAACTACCTCCTAAACAGCGATTTATATCAATTTCGGTCGTTGAGTTCCCTTCGATATAAACCGTTCTGGTCAAGGTATCGAGGCCAAAGCCATTGCCAGCAACCAGCGTCACCTCGTACTCCCCCGCAGCGGGGAAACTGACCGTCGGGTAGCGCAGGTCACTTTGGGCTGGGCTTGCTCCGGGGAAGTACCATTGCCACGATTCTGGGTTGGAGTAGCTGTTGTCGAGGAACTGCACGATGGGCGCTTCGCAATCGCCGTTATGGTTGAACAGGAAGACGGCAGTTGGTGCAGCACCGATGGTGATGGTCTGCTCATAAGTCGCTGTCCCACAGTCGTTTGTGGCGGTTAGCGTCACAGTGTAAGTCCCGTTTAGCGGGTAGGTATAGTTTGGGTTGGCGGCCATTTGGCAGATGCCGTCGCCGTAGCACCACTCGAACTGGGTACCACCAAAGCCCATCGGGTCGCTGCTCAGGTTGACGAACTGGACGTTGGCGCCATTGACATTTGCCACAAATTCAGCATCGGCAGCAGGCAGCACCGTCACGTAGTCGGAGTAGGTCGCCTCGTGCTCGCCTGCCGCATTGCGCACCAAGAGTTTTACTTCGTAAACACCGGGCGTGTAGTAGGTGATGTCGGGCGGTGTTTGCCCGAAATGTGCCGCTGGTGTGCCACCCTCGAAGGCCCATTCCCAATGCGTAGGATTGCCAGTGGCTGCGCTGGCAAATGCAATCGTTTCGTTCACGCAGACCTCCGTTTCGCCAGCCTCGAAGAAAGCAACTGGGGGCGCAAGCGTCGTTGTTTCCCGAAGGAAAACAGGCGCTCCCGTGAGGGCAATGGCGGTCGGCGAAATGCTCGTGGATTGGCCCGTTTCAGAAAAATCCCAAGCCATGCGCTGCAACTGTCCCAAGCCCAACCCCACTGGAAATGAATAAGTTGCGCTGGCCGTTTCCGTCAAGTCCGTCTCGGTTTTTGCCCAAAGCACGAACACGTTTTCGCCAGCCGCATCGGTGAATGCGCCGCCGCCCACGGTGGCTGGCAGGTTGAGTTGGCTGGTCAGCGATTGGTTGTAATCAAGGCCGAAGAGCAGGTCGGAGGTGGTCTTGAGTGCCACGCCCTCGTCCGTCACGACGATGTTGAAGGGCGAGGTGCCTTCCATTTTTTCATACAGCCCCATGACCTGAAACGGGTCGGCGGCCTCCCAAGCGTTGGCGCTTTCCGACAAGCGGAAAATGTTCAACTGCCGGATGCCGTCCTTTACGCTCTCCACCCAAGCCTTCACCATCCAGTTGCGCTGTGCCTCGTCGGAGCCGACGAAGCCGTAAAACGAACGCCTTGGCAGGTTCGCCTCGCTGATAATCCATTCTTTTTCAGGATGTTGCGAACCATCGTAGCCGTAATTGGCGAGCACGGCCTGGAAACTTTCTTTCACCCTCGGAATGCCTTGCACGGCGGCGTCGCTGTGGCGCTCGAAGGCAAATTGGCCAGCTG
The DNA here is from genome assembly GCA_025455635.1 of Saprospiraceae bacterium. Lineage (GTDB taxonomy): Bacteria > Bacteroidota > Bacteroidia > Chitinophagales > Saprospiraceae > UBA6168. Next base: position 3,217 of record JALOMF010000421.1, read on the forward strand.
CCACATCAAAAAACTGCGTGCTGCCGTCAAAATGCGGGTAGCTTTTGTAACCGACTGCGTCGAAATAGGCGCCACCTTTCAGCGGGTAAGGCGATTTCACCGAGCCATCAAGCGGGTTGTCGGTATTGCGGCAAACGGCATCGAGGAACGACGGAAAAGCAATGCCACTGATGGTCACGTAGGCATCCGGGTCGAGGTGGTGCACGATTTCGTAGGCGATGCGAAGGCTGCGTACGTAGTAGAAAATCGGGGCCTTCAGCTCGTAGTCGCAGGGGTCGGGGTTGTTTTCCCACCAATTGCCAAGCTCGCCGGGGGGCAGCCACGCTTTGTCTCCGGTGAGGTCAAAATCGGGCGAGTTGTAAATCTCCCAAAAGCGCACATAGTCCTTGTAGTTGCTGACCGTGTTCCAGACGTAGCGGGCAAAAGGGTTTTCCTCGTTGATGGGCGTGCCATGCTCGCCGTTGTCCCAGATGTCCAAGTAAAGGTCTTTGAAAAGGGCGCTCTGGAAATCGGGGCAATAGCGGATGGGGTCTTGGTTTTGCGCAGCCGGAAAAGCCAAGAGGAAGCTGTTGTCCCGCAGGTCGAGGTTGTTGAAATGCTCGAACTCGGCGAGGCGTGTATCGTAGCCAAGGTCGAGGAAGGCGCTCTCGCCCGTGTAGCTGCGTACCGATTTTATGCCAACGCCGGGTACCCCTCCCGCCCCTTCGATGGGGCTTCCAGCGGCAAGGGTCGCCTGCTGCTCAGAGGTCCAATTGGGCACATAATCCCAGTTGGTGCCGGTGCGGAACTTGCCCGTGAAGGCCGGGATGCTGTCATTGGCGGTGAAATCAAGCTGGGTGGTGGTGGGTGAAACGATGCTCAGGTTCTGCGTCACATTTACCATACCACATTGATTTTCAGCGGTTAAGGTGACGGTGTAATTCCCCGATTGGAGGTAAACGTGCGTCGGTTCGGGCGCTGTCGTGCTCTTGCCGTCGCCAAAACTCCATGTGAAATCATAAAGCCCGTAAGGTGTTTGGTTTTTAAAAAAAACGATGGGGCCGGACTGCACAAAATCGAAAATTGGGCTGGGCGCTTGCTCCAAGAACAGCGTTTGCGTTTGCTCCGCAATGACTTGGCCAGCC
>JALOMF010000422.1 GCA_025455635.1 Saprospiraceae bacterium
GTTCGCCAAAGGCGTGGGCATGGTGAAAACCGAGAACTACGACAAGAACGGCAAGCTGGAAGGTTCGTCGGTGCTGACGAAGTTGGAGAAATAAGCACTTGCCTTCCCCATATTTTAACCCCACCTTTGCCCCTTTAAAATGAAGCACCTAATGCAAAAAGTCCTAGTAACGGGTGGCACTGGCTACATCGGCAGCCACACCATCGTTGACCTCATCAACAGCGGCTTTGAGCCGATTTCCATTGACAACCTCAGCAACAGCGACGAGAAGGCGCTGGCGGGCATCCGCAAAATCACCGGCAAACGGGTGAAAAACTACCGGGTTGACGGCTGCGACCTGAAGAAGACCCGGCAGGTTTTTGAAAAGAACCCCGGCATCGTGGGCATCATCCATTTTGCGGCGCTGAAGAGCGTGGAAGAGTCCGTGTTCCAGCCGCTCCGCTATTTCCGCAACAACAACGATAGCTTGCTCAATATCCTGAGCTGTGCGCAGGAGTTTGGCGTTCCGAACGTCATTTTCTCCAGCAGTTGCTCGGTCTATGGCAATGCCAAGGAATTGCCCGTGACCGAGGCGACGCCCTTCCAGGAGGCCGAGTGCCCCTACGCCCGCACGAAGCAAATGGGCGAGAAAATCATCGAGGATTTCACCAAAGTGACCCCGACCGTGCGGGCCATCTGCCTGCGTTATTTCAACCCCGCTGGGGCGCACGAGTCGGCGCTCATCGGCGAATCGCCCCGCACCAAGGCCAGCAACCTCGTCCCGGTCATCACGGAGACTGCCTTCGGCAAACGGCCCACCATGACCGTGTTCGGCCACGACTACGATACCCGTGACGGCTCCTGCGTCCGGGATTACATCCACGTGATGGACCTCGCAGCGGCGCATACGGCTTGCCTGCGCTATTTGATGGGTGGGAAAAACACGGCACCGAGCGAAATCTTCAACGTCGGCATCGGCGATGGGGTGACGGTGCTGGAGGCCATCAACGCCTTCGAGAAAGTGAGCGGCCAAAAGCTGAACTACCAACTTGGCCCCCGTCGAGCGGGCGACGTGGTGAGCATCTACGCCAACCGTGACAAGGCCGAGCGCCTGCTGGGCTGGGTGCCCAAACGGGGCATTGAGGAGATTATGCAGACGGCGTGGGCTTGGGAGAAAGTGAGAGGGTGAGAGAAAGTGAGAAAGTGAAAGCGTGAGAGTGTGAGAAATGAATGAATCCTCATTCCTTTATCAATCGGATGGTGAACGGGTATTGGTAGAACTTGCCCTCGCTGGCTTTTACGGTGGCGACAATGGCGAGTACGAACGCCAAGATTCCGATGCCAATCAATAGGAAAATACCGATGATAACGATTATCAATATCGCTGCTGCTATGGCATAAATCGCAACCGAAATCTGGAAATTGAGCGATTCGATGGCGTGTCTTTTCACAAAAGGCGATTCATCCTTTTTTACCAAATAAATGACCAATGGCGCTATGAACCCACATGCTAGCGGCAGGATATGGCACAGCAAAGCCATCAATTTTTCATCAGAATTGGGTAGGTAGTCTTCGTCTTCGAAATGGTCCAGCGTTTCCATTGTATATTAGATTTTTTTTGGTGAAAAAATGGGCGGCAGCTTGCCGGCCCGGTTTGAAAAAAGAAAGGACAAAATAGCCGACGTAATCCCAGCCTTCAAAATATCTCCGCTAAAAAACAATTATTGTCCGACAAACCTTGTACGCTGACAGTTGTTTGACACGAGGCAGTGAAGCTGTTTAGACTTTTAGAAGTGTTCCCAAAAAGGTGAAATTTTGTGGTGCGAATCATAAAACAGCACCTTATGGGAACACTCAGCGAAAGTACGATTGAGGCTTGGATTGTACCACATTTGACGGTTGGCAAACGAGGATTTCCTCCCACCGTGCCGCTTGTCTCAGTAGTTCAGGCCATCTTACACCGTCTCAAAACGGGCTGCCAATGGCGTGAGCTGCCCACGAAGCAGTTCTTTGGCGACAAGGGCATCACTTGGAACGGCGTCTTCTACCACTTCAACAAATGGTCGAAGGACGGGTGCTGGCTCAACGTCTGGCTTAACCTGCTCCGGCAGAACCGCTCGCACTTGGACATGTCCAGCGTGGAGCTTGACGGCAGCCAGACGCTGTGCAAGAACGGCGGCGAAGCGGTGGGCTACCAAAAGAGGAAGTCCGGCGAGGCCACCAACTCGCTCTACCTGTCCGACAGCCGGGGCGTGATGCTGGCAATGGCAACGCCCCAAGAAGGGCAGCACCACGACCTGTTCGAGATAAAGCAGCTGTTCGGGGAGATATGCCAGATGCTCAAGGAGGCTGGCATAGACGTCTTAGGACTTTTCCTGAACGCCGACCCTGGCTTCGACAGCCAAGATTTCAAGGATTTTTGCGAGGAAAAGGAGATAATAGCCAACATCAAGCCCAACCCCCGCAAAAAATCACCAAAAGACAGGGACCCATACGAAAGTGGCACCCATATTTTTGACGAAGAACTTTATAAAGACCGAACCGTGATAGAACATGCCAACGCATGGATGGATGCATTCAAGATGCTGTTGGTAAGGTTTGAGACTACCGTCAGAAACTGGAAAGCTCTGAATTTATTGGCCTTTTCTGTCATGTTCCTCAGAAGAATCAACAAATCAATGAAAGTCTAAACAGCTTCAGTAGGTAGTGCGTTCCAAGCTTGCTACATTTGCCGAAAATTACCTGCCATGAAAAAGATTTATATCGTCGCATTGGTCATGATGGTCGCAGCAGCCTTCATGCTCATCAAATCGCCGCCGGAGGTGAACACCTACTCCGATTTTGCGACAGCGATAGAAAGCAAAAAAGAAGTAAAAATCGCTGGGCAGCTCGCCAAGGACAAGGAAATGTACTACGAGCCGACCAAAGACCCAAATTATTTCACCTTCTTCATCCGGGACGCCAAGGGCGAGGAGCGCAAAGTGGTGCTGCTGGCAGCCAAACCGCAGGACTTTGAGATGTCCGAGCAAATCGTGGTGACGGGCAAGATGAACGGCGATGAGTTCGTGGCCAACGACGTGCTACTGAAATGCCCCTCGAAGTACAAGGACGAGGAGGTGTATATCAAGTCAGAGAAGAGTTCGTGATAGCCCTGACCACCCCTGACCCCTAAAGGGGGACCATAGCCGGGAAGTTCGTCGTATTTGGACAGCCAAATTTTGCAAAGTTCCTAGGTCTGAATGTTTTAGGTTCCCCTTTAGGGGTCAGGGGTAAAACAACTTACATGGAAGAAATAAAATACATCGGCGAAGCGCTCATTTACAAGCAGCTTGGCCATTTTTTTCTCGTTTTTGGCTTCGTGATGAGCCTGCTGGGTGCGGCGGGCTATTTTTTTGCTACGCAACGTCGGCACTTGCCGGAGTTTGAGGGCTGGCGCAAAATCGGTCGGGCAGCCTTTGCCCTGCACGGCCTGAGCGTGTTCATGGTCATCGGGCTGATACTGGCCACCATGATAAACCACCGCTTTGAGTACCAGTACGCACAGCTGCACGTGAGCGAAGACCTGCCTTTCAAGTACATTTTCTCCGCATTTTGGGAGGGGCAAGAGGGCAGTTTCCTGCTCTGGATGTTCTGGCACGTGGTGCTGGGCATGGTGCTCATGTTTACTGCCAAAAAATGGGAATCGCCCGTGCTCTCGACCTTGTCGCTGGTGGAGGCCTTCATTTTCACCATGATTGTCGGCATCTATTTCACCGACGACATCAAGATGGGCAGCAACCCGCTCCTGCTCCTCCGTGACACCGTGGACGCCCCCATTTTCGCCAATGCCGACTACGTGAAGCTCATCAAGGGCAACGGCCTGAACCCCCTGCTCCAAAACTATTGGATGACCATCCACCCGCCCACGCTGTTCCTTGGCTTTGCCTCCACGGTAGTGCCCTTCGCCTTTGCCATCGCCGGGCTTTGGACAAGGGAGTACAAGGAGTGGATGAAGCCCGCCATGCCTTGGGCACTGTTCAGCGGGGCCATCCTCGGCATCGGCATCCTGATGGGCAGCGCTTGGGCCTACGAGGCGCTTACCTTCGGCGGCTACTGGGCTTGGGACCCCGTCGAGAATGCCTCGCTCGTTCCGTGGATTCTGCTCGTGGCGGGCATCCACACGCACCTCGTGGCCCGCAGCACGGGCTATTCCATCAAGAGCACCATGCTGTTCTACGTCGGCAGCTTCATTCTGATACTTTACTCGACCTACCTCACCCGCAGCGGCATCTTGGGCGAAGGCTCCGTGCACTCGTTCACCGAAATGGGCCTCGAAACGCAGCTCATCGCCCTCATGGGCACTTTCGTGCTGATTACGCT
>JALOMF010000423.1 GCA_025455635.1 Saprospiraceae bacterium
AGCGTCGGCGCTCCGAAATCGGTTGCCCCTGTGCGCATGCACTGGCAAGACGATGCCTTTAACTACCAAGGCAAGGCCGCTTGGCTCACGGGCGATGCCGCTAGCCGGAAAATCATCCTGCACACGGTGGATGGGAGCTTGAACTATACCAGCTACGAGTTGGGGCTTTCCGCTCCTGCTGCGGGCGGTGGCCCAGTGGCAGAGGAGAAGTGATTTCAGCGTGGAGGATTGTACACGGATTGGACAGATTGGACGGATTAAAACAGATTTAATCCGTGTAAATCCGTCCAATCCGCCCAATCCGTGTTCCCATCCTCCTCGCGAGTTGTGCCATGACGCAGCGGCTATAATCAACCAAAATTCCCGCTTAATTCCATTTAAATCCATTAAAACTTAAAACGCTGCCATGCAGCATTAAATCTCAATAAAAATGAAGAACATATTTCCAGCATTTTCAATCATCGCAATCTTGTTCCTGTTTGCCAGCAATACGGCCACTGCCCAGCACATCAATGGGGATTGGGAAGGCGTGCAGGTCGTGCAGAAAAAACCCTTCCCGAAGGACATGACCTTCAATTGGGACACCCGCAAGTACAACTACAACCTGCCTCAGGGCTTCTCCACTTGGGTGATGGAGCTTCATTTGGAGGGCACCGATAACGAGGTGAAGGGCACTTGGCGCACGGTTGAAAAATACGGCAAGGCAAAGCCCGGCCTCTACGAAATTGCGGGTAGCTTCAATCCGGCGACAGGACTGTTTGTTTACCAGCCCACCAAACGTTTGGAAGGTCCAAATTTCGCCAATACCATCAACCGTACCCTATCGCTTTTGGAAGACAACAATTATGAATATTTTGAAGGCCGCTGGACTTCGCAAGATGGCGATAATGGGATCGTTTTTTATCGCCGGTTGCAACCAGTGGTCAATGATAAATTGCTCACCGTCGCCTCTTTCGCCGGCACCCATGCCGATGGCGGTGAAGTCAATTTTAGTGTGCAAATGGAGCAGTTCCTTGGCGGCGATGAACAACCCGTAGGCACTTATACCTACACGGCTTCCGATGGCACCAAAAGCGAGCAGCAGTTCAAATATGTGATGCGGGAAGACAACGTCTATACCTTCACAACGGAGGGCGTCGGCGGCAATACCGACACTTGGAAAGTGACCGTGAACGGCCCCTACGAAATCGTGCTGGAGTTCCAGTCGGTGGACTCTGCTGGGCCGATAACACTGGTAAGGACCTTTTAATTATTAACCTTCCTGATTATAACGGATGAAATTGATGAATAAAGTAGGCTACTATTTTAGTCCGAAAAGCGGCAATGCCCCGCAATATAGGAGTTGGAATATACCGGGGCGCTGCCCCTCAGAATAGGTGGGTATGTACCAGCTACAAATATTCCGGGGCGCTGCCCCTTGGTTTATCGGCAAGAAACCCATTTCAGGCGCTCATCAATTTAATCCGTTATGGTCATTAATCTTTTAAATCCTTTATTATCAATGAATAAATCAATTGCATTTGTTTTTGCACAAGTTTTTATCCTTGTTTTTGCTGCGCAAATCATGGCTCAAGACGTGACCGGCAGTTGGCAGGGTATGCTCAATTTCGGTACAGGCTCTATTAATCCCGACAAAATCCAATATAATTGGGATACAGATAAATGGACGCCTGCATATTCCCGTTATATTCTCGAAATTGAGGTTAATGCCCTCAACAACAACGCCGATGACGGTTTTTACAATATCATGAGCGGCGGCAGCCGTGGCAAGATGAGCATCGCCATCACTTGGGACGAAAACCGCAGAGTGTTGAAATACAGCACCAAGAAAAACCTCGCCTCCGGCTACTGTATGAACGACGCCACACTGAACTACCGGGTGGAAGATGACTATGAATACCTCGAAGGCACTTGGAAAGGTTGTGGCATGGGCAAGATTGCGCTTCGCCGCAAAGTTGGGGCGCCAGCACCCGTGCATGCGGCTGCCGAAACAACAGAATATGCCGAGCTAAATGGCATTGGCTTCAGTTTTCCTAAAAATTGGAAATGGGAAAAAGAACCGGAGATGGTAACGGTCACTTCCCCGGATGAGAACATCGTGCTGATGGTCATACAGACCAGCACTTCCGACATCAACGAGGCGGCCACCATTGCCCGCAAAGGCTTTGAAGCAGCCCTGAAGGACATTGTTTTGCCAGAAGCTTTTTCGGAGTCGCAGCGCAATGGCCTCACCATCCAAACCATTGATGGCACGGCGGTCGTGAAGGACAATGACGCTTATGTGTTTATCAGCTCCTTGTTGATTCAAAGCGAGGCCAACCAAAACTTCACGATTTACCTCGGCATCGGGGAGAAGAGTTCCATCTTGAAAAATGGTTCGACGATACAGGCTGCATTGGATTCTTTTAAGCCTGCCAATTAATTATAGGTGAACGCATTTGAAATTAATAGCAGTCACCATCGAGAGGAGGGGTTATCAAACCCCGGCGTTCCGGAACATCGGGGTTTGATAACCCCTTCTCTCAAAAATGCCTGCTATTAAACTCAAGGTCATTCATTTAAAATAAAAATGCCCACACTTAATCACGAAGAACCATTTTTTTCATACAATAATTGAACACCTTTATATGAAAAACTTAATCTTAAATCCACGTATAGCTGCCAGTTCAGCTATCCTGCTAATAGCAGCATTTATCTTTACCGCATTCAGTTGGAATGCCCGGCCAAGCGCCGCCGATGCCAAGGACGAAGTGATTCGCCTCATCAACGAATACCGCAGTTCTGGCAAATTCAATACGAACATCGCCAATTGGTCGTCGAGCAATTGCCTGATAGCAGCGCCTGCGGCAACGAAGGGCAACGTACAACTGGAAGTCAACCAAGACCTGATGAACGCCGCACAGGCCACTGCCGAGAAGTTTGCCTCCGGTGAGTACAACTACGACAAGGCCCACCACCAAAAAGACCCCAAAGGCATCAACGGCCCCATGGTGCGTGCCATCAAGGACGGGTTCTGGCCCCGCTGGAACCTGTTGCACTCCGCTGCCACTACGCCACCATTCACGGGCATCATGGAGAACCTGTTCAAAGGCCCAGAGAACCTCTCGCCCGCCTCGGTGGTGGAAGGTTGGAAGAAAAGCCCCGGCCACAATTATACCCTCCTGCGGGCATCCGCCTACAGCATGGGCGTGGGCATGGCCGAGGGCAATGGCCACAGCTACTGGGTATTCCTCGTTGAGAGCGAATGGAGCATGGACGAGACACCAGAGAACCTCGGCAAGTATTTCGGCATGGGCACTGGCTACAACTTCCGGGAAGGCACCGTGCCCGACCCAAACGGCAAAGCGGGCGATGTCTTCGATTGGGTGGAAAACATTGCGGATAAAATCAGGAACGAGCGGTAGGGGGGAATTGTGGTTCGTGATTCGTGGTTCGTGATTCGTGATTCGTGACTCGTGATTCGTGACTCGTGATTCGTGATTCGTGAATCGCTGACCTACCAATCACGAACCACCAATCACGAACCACCAATCACGAACCACCAATTACGAATCACGAACCACGAATCACGATTCACGAACCACATTGCGCTAATACATTGACTTACAGCGGCTTACCTCACCAGTTTTCATTGTAACGCTTTTGTAACGCCATAAATAATGGTGTTTTCAACTTTAGCCTGCTCCTTTGTGACATCGTAAATAAACAACTGGAAAGGCTTCGGTGAAGTCCAGGCCTTTTCAGCATCACATCATTTTTCAACAACTAAATTATCATTCAATGAAACAGCTTTTTTTCATTTTCAGCTTCCTTGCCTTTGGCACGATGGCTGCAATTGCGCAACACACCTATGGCCCAGTCATGACATTTGAGAAAACCACGCATGACTTTGGCACGATAGACAAGAATGCTAATGGGCTACACAAGTTCAAATTCACCAATTCGGGCAACGAGCCACTTATTATCAAGTCGGGCAAAGCTGGTAGTGGTGTTAAAGTCGCTTACCCTAATGAACCCATCATGCCGGGCGAATCGAGCGTTATCGAAGCAACCTACGACACCAACCGGGTTGGCCCATTCAGTAAGTGGATATCATTAACTACAAATGAGATTCCGGACACGCATAGCCTTACCGTCAAAGGCGAAGTGAAAGCACCGCCTACACAGGAATCTGTGCCTACACCTCTTGGCGGGTTGAATGGCGGAAACTGATTTTATAGATAGTCGCATTTAAAAATGATGTTCGGGTTGAGCCATTTTAGCAGTCACCTTCGAGAGAAGGGGTTATCAAACCCCGACGTTCCGGAACATCGGGGTTTGATAACCCCT
>JALOMF010000424.1 GCA_025455635.1 Saprospiraceae bacterium
GATGGGGTCATTGGTGGGCTGTTCGTTCGTCCCACGCTCGTGAAAAATATGGTTGAAATTGGTACAGTGTCGCTTCACCAAAATGCCGATTTGAAACTTTCAATTTATGACGTTACAGGACGCTTGGTGCACACCCAACGCAACGCCAATTTTGGGCTACATGCCAGTATCCTTGTTGATTCGGAGGCTTGGGCTGCTGGCATCTATTTTTTGAAGTTGGAGACTGCTGGCGAAACCTTCACGCAAAAGCTGTTCAAAATTGATGCTGATTGAACCTGTTTTTTTGGGTTGTTTCCACTAAAAGCAAAAGGGAGTGGCCACTGGCCAACTCCCTTTTGCTTTTTTATAAAATGCTCTCCATCAAATCTTGACCACCCGCTCCGCAAAATGGCGGTTGCCCTGAACGTCGGTGCCGAAGAGCAAGTACACGCCCTGTGGCAAGTCCCGCAGCTCTATGTTCACCAAGCCGCCCGAAAAGTCGAGGTTCGCCACCATTTGGTGCTTGCCATCCACCCTGACCAGTTTGACGTTCAAATTACCAGCGTACTCGTACTGGATGTTCAGCCAGCCATCGGTCGGGTTCGGCGACAGTTTTAGGCTGCGCTTCGCAATGTCGGCTGTGGCGCTGACTTCGTCAATAAAGCCATCGCAGTCGTTGTCAACGTCGTCCAGCGGGATTTCGAGGGCATCGGGGTTGGCGTTGGCGTTGTTGTCGTTGCAGTCGGTGTCGTTGGTCACGTAGCTGCCGGGGGCGGTTGTTTCGCAAGAAGACAAGAAAGCGGCTGCATCGCCGAAGCCATCGCCGTCGTTGTCGAGGAAGTAGGTGGTGAACACGAGGCCGTCGTCGTTTTGACCGTTGCAGTCGTTGTCCAAGTCGTCGCAAACTTCGGTGGCCGTGGTATTGATGGCGGCGTTGTTGTCGTCGCAGTCGGTATCGTTGGTCACGTAGTCGCCGGGGGCGGTTGTTTCACAAGTGGACAAGAAAGCGGCGGCATCGCCGAAACCATCGCCGTCGTTGTCGAGGAAGTAGGTGGTGAACACGAGGCCGTCGTCGTTTTGGCCGTCGCAGTCGTTGTCCAAGTCGTCGCAAACCTCGGTGGCCGTGGTATTGGGAGCGGCGTTGTTGTCGGCGCAGTCGGAGTCGTTTGTCACGTCGTCGCCGGGGGCGGTTGTTTCACAAGAAGACAAGAATGCGGTGGCATCGCCGAAACCATCGCCGTCGTTGTCGAGGAAGTAGGTGGTGAACACGAGGCCGTCGTCGGTTTGTCCGTTGCAGTCGTTGTCCAAGTCGTCGCAAACCTCGGCAAAGCCGGGGTTCATCAAAGCGTTGTTGTCGTCGCAGTCCAAGTAATTGTAGAAGCCGTCGTTGTCCTCGTCCTTGAAGAAGAAGGTCTCTGCATGGTTTACGGCATCGGCTGCGATGACAATACCGACTTTCCGACCCGGAATGTCATCAACAGGCGGGTGGATGCCGCCCCAGATACGGCTAAGGCTGCACTGGTCGGAGGCGTCACGGTAGGTTGCCCATTGCAGGGTGATGGTTTGGCTGGGGCCATCTTCAAATACGAGGAACTGGTTCTGTGGGCAAAGAAATTCGCCCATACCGCCGGGGAAATAGGCATCCCCCGTTAGGGCGGTCAAGACCTCGGCAGCGGTGCGGGAGTAGGTGGAGTGGCCGGAAATATAGCCGGGGAACGGCGGTGATACGAAGGTCGGGCGCTGGTACGGCCACCAGTATTTGGCGGGTATCCAACCTACCCCGGCTTCGTCGGTTGCTGGGATAAAAATAGAGTCGGGGCCATTCCAAGACAGTACTTTAATGTCGCCCACAGCCACTTGGTACTGGTTACCTTGGCCGAAGAATTTGCCCACAATTGGGTCGCCAGGCTTCACTGACTCGATGAGGCCGGGGATGAGGGGAAGCCCCATTGGGCTGTAGTTGGGTAGGTTAGGGTCGGAGCTTTGGCCATTCTCGGCCATGCCCCTGATGGCAGAAATCGGGCGTATGCCGTCGTAGTAGCCCTTGATGCTCCATGCGGTGATGGCGGCATCCTGCATGGCGCCACCCAACATGAAATAAGCTTTTACTTCGTATTCAAGCGGGTCCATCAACTCGCCCTGTCCACGGTATTTTCTTACGAAACTGGGGTGGTCCATTGTATAATTCAGGATTTCGAACCAGTGGCCGGGAGGTGTATCTGAGTTCGGCCCATCGGCCCAGAATTCTGCCAGTACCCGTGCATAATCGCCCCTTGTCACCAACTGTGGGTTGTAGGGAAGGCCCGTGGCGGGGTTCAGGTCGTGGCCTTCGGCGAAGTTTGTTCCGCCTTCTTCGATTTTGTAAAATGCTTTGTACTCATCAAAAGTGGTAGGCAGGTTTTCTACAGCGATATTCCCGATAGAGGCAGGCGATATGTCTATGATTTGGTTGTCATCCGGCTCAAGGTGGGCACCCCAAGCAGAAACCAGTGCGAAGTTCCAGATATACTCTGCCGATGCTGCCGAATCGCCGGGAACCAACATGGGAGGAGGGCCAGGGTCGTGGTACACGTTCCAAGAGTCGCCATCCCGGAAATAAGTTGCCTTGTCCTCGTTCGTCATGGCAAATGGCACTAAGTTTCCCCACTCTGGAGTCAGTGCTGGCGGTGTGTTGAAGGGAATGGGAATGCCGTTCTGGTCAATGAAAACGTCGAGTGTCATCGGTTGCCAGCGGTTGAAGTCAATGAGGTTCGGGTTGCCGGCCTGTTTGGTGATTAGCGGCGGGTTCACTGGCTGATAGTAGAGGTTGGCGTAGTTGAACTGCTCGTTGGAGCCGTCCTGGAAGCCAAAGCCCCTAAGCTGGTCGGCGATGTAATTGCCCAGCGCCGCAGCGCCGCCCGTGGTGTAGTCGGTGCTGGTAAAGGTGATGTCGTAGCCCAACTGGAGCATCTTGAAGTCAAGTTGCTGGGAGGTGAAAAAAAGTGGGTTGGTATTGCCGGGCGAAGTGGCAAACCTATGCTTAATCAAGCGGTAAGCTGCGTAGCTGATGGCCGTGTCACGGGACGCCGCTATATTGTCGGTGGGAGGGGCCCCGGTGAACGGGCAGGTGAAGTCGCCCACGGTTTTGCCCAGTAAATAGGTCGTGGCCACGGTGTCGTAAGCTGCCCAGGCATCGTACATGGCAATAGAGGTATGGAAGAGGTTTCGGGCATGGATGGTCGGCCTGCCGAAGTCGCCACGGATGGCGAAAATCAGCATCTCGTTCCATTGGCGAGCTACGGAGTGCTGCTGCGCCTGCACAGCCGAAAAGCTGGAGATGATGATTAGAAGTGGTGTAATGATTCTTGATTTCATAATAAAAAAAGTTTTGCCGCAACAACAGTCGGCGGTTATTCAAAGGATTTCAGTTGTCACAGGTGTTTGAATTGTTGTTTTGCGTTGCAATTCCCCTAAGGATTGAAGGAATATGTCGTCAAACTAGCAAAGTTTGGATAGGCAGTGCAAAGTTAAAGTGAGTCAAACTTCATGGCATTAGAATCTACTTAATTCTAGGTTTTTGCCCATGTATTATTTACTTCTTTAGATTCACGACATTTTTGAGCAGCGAAATGGACTTTGCCGCAGCACAACTGAAAAAGCACCATGATTCAACACAACATCGGACAATTGAAGCCATTCCTGGTAGTGGATGAGCAAATCTCTCTCCATCTTGCACGGCCTGAGTTGGCGGAGGCAGTATTCGGGGCCATTGATGAAAGCAGGGCCTTTTTGCGCACTTGGCTTCCGTGGGTGGACGGCACAAAGTCGGTAGAGGACACAAAAACGTTCATGAAAGAAAGTATGTCATACAACAGTGACGGCACCCGGCTCACCACGTTCATCCGTGTTGGCGACCAGTTGGCGGGTTCACTGGGGGTAGTTAATTTCAACAGAGACCATCAAAAATGCGAGATTGGGTACTGGCTAAGCCAAGACTTTCAAGGGAAAGGCATTCTGACAAAATCCCTAGTGGCCTTCACAAGGTTTTTATTTAAAAACAAAGGAATTCACCGCATTGAGATACAGGTGGCCGTGGGGAACGACCGGAGCCGGCGGGTGCCAGAGCGGCTGGGTTTTCAGTTGGAGGGAGTGCTCCGGCAGTCGGTTTTCATGTATGGCAGCTACCACGACGTGGCGGTTTACAGCCTTTTGAAGTCAGATTAGGCGCTTCGCAAATATGTTTGAAAAAAAATCAAAAAAAATAAACAAAAACCCTGTGAAGGCCACTAGGGATTTTGTCAGAATGCCTTTCCCTTGAAAGTCTTGGCTTAGCCAGTACCCAATCTCGCATTTTGCTGGAAGACCGGGGCGCCATCGTCAAAAACGACCGCAGTGGCAAGGGCATCGGCGATGTAGCGGAGAAGATACTCGGCAACAAGGGCTATGGCCACATCATCCGAGCTTTCCTCACTGGCGATGACAAACGGGTCATCAGCTACTCCCAAGCCCGGAAATTCTGTAGGGAATACGGCGTGAACGAGGACTTCCTGCTCGATGGCACAGGCACACCCTTTGGCCTTGACCTCCCAAAGCGCAGCAATGAACTGGGCCTCATTACCCCAAAGGGCAATATCCTTTTCACAACGGTGGAGGCATTTGCCGGCAGTGCTGTTGACACAGGCAGCTTTGCGACGGAGGAAAGTGCTTGGTTTTCATTGCCCGGCTTGCAGGGAGGTGGATTGGTCGCATTCCAAATCAACGGTAACTCGATGGAGCCAGTCATCATGGACAATGACATCGTTGTTTGCCGGGAGGTCGAGCGGCTCGACCAAATGAAGGACAACGAAATTTACGCTGTGAAAAACAATGGCTCCATGTGGGTCAAGCACGTGCAGCGAATCTACCACGGGGGGCGAATCTCCCACTTGAAGCTCATTTCCGCCAACCACTTGGAGCACGACCCGTTCATTGAAGAGGTCAACGTGCATACCCGGCTGTACAAGGTGGTGCGGAAAATCAGCGATTTTTAAGCCAGTTGTTCATTGGCTTTCGGCAGCTTGAACTTCTTCGGCTTGCTTGCAGGCTTTTACTGCACCAAGCTTGAAGCTAACCCGCTCAAGGCGCACAAGCTGCCCATCAACTTAGTCATTTCTTACCATGCGTCCTAGCATGGAATTATCCTGCTGTTTTTATAAGTTCTGTTCTCCCGGCCTTGACGTAGGTGCGGGAGTTCTTTTTTTTATTCAATGATAAATGGTTCCGACCAACTCGATGCTTGGTCGGATAGGTTGAGCAGGTAGCTGCCCCTTGGCAACTTGCTAACGTCCAGTGTATGGGCCTTGCCTTGTAATGATTTTTCCGTCAAGACGGCTTGCCCCGAAGCGTTGTACAAAACCAAGTCCAAGGAGTTGCCAGATGCGCAATTCTCCCACTCGATTTTCACAAAACCATGCGCTGGGTTCGGCGAGATGGTGGTTTTGCAGCCAAGTGTTTCCTTGACGCTCGTAGCGACTTCCGTGTCCATCCACCAATAGTCGGCGTGTTGTACCTCGGCCAGTTCCGCCAAAGTGGCTACGGTTCCCTTGACCACATTAGTCATAAATGAGAAGTTCAAGGTGCCCAATGTATCGTTGGGGGTGTGGTAGAAAGGGTTTCGGAAATTGGCGCCGTCGGTGAGCATGATGGCTGGGATGTTGTTGAGCCAAAAAGCGGCGTGGTCGCTCCTGCCAAGGTCAGGCGTGAGCGACTGCCAAGCATTGGGAGCTTCCACCGAGACGGTGCGG